>JBMZDF010000111.1:6037-13920 GCA_049614105.1 Promineifilaceae bacterium (SeqCode) | reverse complement strand
AGGGGCAAACAGCATTTGATGGCGCGTTGATTAAGTCTTACTATCGCGTGATGATAGAGGCACAGACGCTTGATATTTACTGGCAAACACAGTTTATCGACTTTGCGTTTATTGTCTGCTTCTTCGCATTTGGGCTGCTCATGCCGCTGCTGGTGCGTCGTCTTTATCGGCCGAAAACCACCCCATACCGCATCACAACCTGGGCGGCCATGCTGATTCCACTCGGCACAATTTTCGACAGCCTCGAAAACCTCGTTTCGTTTGCGATGTTGAGCCAACCGCTGACATTCCCAAACTGGATCGCACCGATTTATTCGACTTTTGCCGTTCTAAAGTTTGCTGCGATTGGTGCAGGGTATGTGTGTGTATTGGTTGGGTTGATAGCGTTTGTTGTTGGGATGATTGGGGAGTGGGTTGGAAATCGGCCGAAAATGGCCCACCCCTTCAGCAAACGCTAATCCACAGCAACGAAGCCGCTCGTTTATTATCCTATCGCCTTAGAATATTGTCTCAGTCAATTTAACCAATTGCGTTAAGGTGGAACCATCTATAGAATGAGGCTGATTTAGTTAGACTGGTGGCAGAGAATGGTGAATAAGGTTTTCACCAAACATGATTCTCAATTTACGGCCAGTTTGAAATCAACTTATGACAAACTATCACTTTTGCTCTGCATGTTGTTGTTGTTGTCCCACCACAAATGGGTTAATGCAGCCTGCTGAATGATAGTGATAGCAAACTAAAACAAGCAATAAGCGGTGGCGACCTGACAATAGCACAGGTAAGCCATTGAATCTTTTTTGAAGCTCAGGGTTAATCCTGAGCTTTTTTTGTTTCTACGCGCCGCAGCGTCATTGTTAGATAGACATCAAACAATCATTCCGATAGGTACGAATCACCTGCATCCGCATATCTAAGGAATAGAGATTGACTTGGTCAACATAGGAAACAACATGAAAGATTCTACGCTCAAAAATAAAGTACGAAAGTTGGCTACACTTGTCGGTAATACACCGATTCGCAAATTGTGGCTTACCCCACACCGATTTGTGTACATGAAGGAAGAGGGTAAAAACCCTGCGGGCAGCATCAAAGATCGGCCCGCGTTGAATATGCTTTTGCAAGCGATCCTAAAAGATGAGGTGACACAAGACACCATTGTGGCTGAATCGACATCGGGCAATACGGGGATCGGGTTGGCATGGGTTTGCCATGAGTTAGGGCTTGAATATCACAACTACAGTCCTCGATCTTTAAGCAAGCAGAAACGGGCTATCTTGGCTGGCTTTGGCGCAACAATGTTCTTTTCAGAAGGTGGGACTGATGATGCAACAAAGATGTTGCGTGCGCGGGTAGCGGTTGACCCAACCCTCTATTATTGGGCAAGTCAATTTACAAACGAGAACAATTGGCGAGCACATCTTGAGCACACAGCGCCAGAACTTTTACGACAGCTTCCTGCGACACAAGAGGTTTGGGTTGCTTTTGGCTCGGGCGGCACTTCAACGGGGTTTGCACATGCGTTGAAAGGCACAGGGGTCGATCTGCGTGTGGTTCAAAACACGGTGAACCGTGCGCGACGGGTTGAAGGGATGCGTAACTTAGCGTGGATATCTAAACCGCCTATTGCAGATTTGGATGTCATCGGCCGAAATAATCTATACAGCACCAACCCTGATACCTTGACTAATTTGGCCCAGCGAATTTATCAATATAACGATGGCTTTGTCGTTGGCCCCACCACGGCCGCCGTCATCACACAGGCTGAGCATAGTGCGGCGACTGAGATTGCGGTTGTTTCGGCCGATAATGGCGACCGCTACCCTAACTGGGTCGCACAAATTACACAAAAAGCACCGACTCACAAAAAACATCAGCTATCGCACAACAATCCCCTTAAACCGTTAGGTCGCCCAGTGCCTGCGACCCTCGTATCAGGCTAGTCTGATACTGGAAGACACGATTACCATCAGAGAGGTTCAACTTCTTGAAGAAGTTGAACTTCTGATTTACCCCTCAATCCGTGTTGAATCCTTCTTTTTAATACCCCCTGAAATCTACAAATACGAAGTTCAGAATCCGTAAATATAATTGTTTGAAGTCGTAAAGACTAGACAAAATCAGGTATAACTGTTAAAATTAAGAACATAATTTCTGATTAAATCGTGCCACATATGTCTCAGAAAACAATTAAATCTTACTCATCCTTCCAACCAAAAAGTTTTATTGGTACCGCAACACGCGATATCAAGAAAGTCCCGTTTGTTGAGTTATTCAACGGACGCCTACAAGGTGTTGTCTCTAGTGGTTCTGACATTCGACGTGTCTACGTTAACTTCTTTGAAGTTGAAACGCTCAACTACTATTGCAGCACAAACAATAACCGACCCTGCGGCGGGTTGCGTGGTTCGCCCTGTAAACATTTACAGGCGATGCTTAAACAGGCCAGCGCCCAATACGGGCTGGCTCAAGTGGCAAACTACCTGCGCGTTTCGGCCGATCTCGGCCAAATCAAAACGGAGCACGACATCCTTGCGCGACGCGGTTCGCTAGTTCGTGAACCAGCCAGTGAAGTGTTTAGCCGTTTTCTCAATTACTTACGCTACCTAGAATTAGAAGGAAGCCCACAGCCTAACCCGAGTATGGCGTGGTTTATTTGAGCCTATGAGTTGGTATACCTCTCTTTCTACCCCACCAGCGGGCTATGTTGAAACACAGGCGCTGATTGCGGCCTTAGATCGCTGCTTTATCGTTGGCTTTGCCAATTTGAGCCAAGCAGACTGGGACGCACTCGCCGCCGTCGAACGTGTGTTGGTTGGCTCACCGCTTGCCACCGCATTTGCTGACTGCTGCACCGCGCTACGCAGCAACACCTTTGTTGCTGAACAGTTTGCAACCTTGGCCGCAACCCGCATTAGTTTGCAGGGCGCGTTGCATGATGCGCTGCTGGCGCAACTGCGCGGCGCTCTCAATCGGCCGCTGCCAAGCTCCGCACCAGTCTTATTGCCCAACCAAACCACTGCACCCATCGAGGCCAGTATTCGACACTGGCTGATGGAGGTTGCCTTGCTTGGGTTCGCTCGTCTTGACGCGGAGGCGGTGACGCCTTTTCTGAAAACGCTTGAAACAGTTCAATCTGACCCTGCCCGTATCGCATTGGCGAGCTTGCTGACAGGTTTTATGAATGAGCTGATGCGATTTGTACCCGTGTCCGATTCGGCCGATGTGCCAAGTTATCGCTGGGTTGATTTATGGTCGCAGGGCATGCTGTTGAGCTTTGGTTCGGCCGAAATTGACCCAGCCCCAGTTTCTGGCACGCTTGAACTGTACGGCCTTGACCTGCGCCAAACGGCTCATGTGGTCAGCTTTGTTCTGCACGGCGTTCTGCAAACGGACGGCGACCCGCAGCAGGTGCGTATTACCCAATCGGCTTACAAAGTTGACTCAATTCGCGGCAAGGAATTATGGCTGCTGTTTCCACATGCAAAAACGCTGCTGACCGCCTTTAGCGCCACCAAACAGCTTGCCATTGACACAATGCCGCTGTTGCCAACGGGCGATCTGATCTGGAACGACGAGCAAGCCACTGTTGGCAAAAAGTTCAAACAGCTTGTCCAAGCCGAACAGTTCTTTGCGCCTGATGCCACATCGCCCGCGCTTTGCTGGACGCTTCCCGCTAATCGTCACCCAATTCAGCTTGCAGAACCGATTTTTCTTGAGAAATCGGCCGATATTGTTTGGGCGGACCAGCGGGTCGCCTCTGAGCATGAATTGGACCCCGCAACATTTGAGAAAGCGGATGCCGCTTTCGGCCTCCTGCGCTTCGACGCTGGCGAATGGCATTTTCAGCCGCTGACGGTTGGTCGCAAAGGAACAAAGTTTATTGGGCAAGCAGCAGGCAAGTTAGCCAGCAAACCGCCTAAACGCAGCAGTGTCTCACTCTTGCAAGAACGTGCCAGCCGTCTTTTGCGTGCCAGCTAAATCTAAGGGGTCTGTTTCAAATGGGTTGGTGACGATAACGTAAACTGAGCTTGTCGAAGTTGTCGCGGCGTGTCGCTCAGGCTTCGACTGGCTCAGCCATCGCTCTTTACTCAAATGAAACACACCCAAATCTAAGTCTGAAATCAATCGAAAAGTCAGAGATTATCGCAGGTGAACGCTTCCTGAACACCAGATTTTCTGACTATCTGAGAACCTGATCTCTATGTCTGATCTCACTCATCAACGACAAATCGCCTATTGGCGACTTCTAACCGCGCTGTTTGGCTCCGAAAAAGAGGGCGCAAGCTTTGAGGGGATGGCGGCTGATATTGCTGAGCAGCATGCTGTTCCCGCGTTGGCGCTGGATTCGCAGACGGGTATCGACACTTTGCTGCACCGTTATCCTGATTTGGAGGACGAACTAAACAATTGTGTTCCGACTGAGGAAAATGATACAGGGGTAGAGTCGGCCGAATCAATCCGTCGTGCGCTGCTTTACGCCAAACTGTTGCTCAATACCTTCGGCCCCAATACACAAACGCCCACTATATCGGCCGCACAGCTTTCTCAATGGACAAAAGATGTTGGTCATCTTGAAAAAGCACTGGGCTTTCAGCCTGGACAACTGCGCGGACGCGGTACTGGCGCGAGCGGGACTTCACTTGCCTCCGAAGAGCAGCTTCGCGGAACGATGCAGTCGCTTGAAAAAGATTTGATCGACCGTATGCAGCTATACGAGTTGCTCAAAGATGACGCACTCGCCGCCCAGCTTACGCCGTCAATGGCGCTAACCGAGCAGCTTTTGCGCGAAAAAGGGCAGCTTTCAGGCAACGCGCTCAAAAATGCCAAGCGACTGATACAAACGTTTGTTGCGGAACTGGCCGACGTGCTGCGGCTGCAAATTGCACAAACATCTGTTGGCAGAATAGACCCCAGCGTGCCGCCTAAACGCATCTTCCGCAACCTCGATTTGCAGCGCACCGTTTGGAAAAATCTGGTCAATTGGAACCCCGATCAGAAAAAACTGTATGTTGACCGCCTCTATTACCATCACAAGGCGCAGAAAAAGCTGCCAACACGCATGATTGTGGTTGTTGATCAGTCGGGGTCGATGGTTGATGCGATGGTGCAGTGCGCCATTATCGCTTCAATTTTTGCAGGCTTGCCCGATGTTGATATGCACCTGATCGCGTTTGACACAAGCGTGATCGACCTCACCGCATGGATACATGATCCTTTTGAGGTGTTGATGCGGACTGATCTGGGCGGCGGCAACGATGGCCCAGCCGCTATGCGCGTGGCGCGTGAAAAGATTCGGGAACCACAGAACACCGCCATGATCTGGATCTCCGATTTTTATGAGTTTAGAAACGACCAACCGCTGTATGAAATGATCAAAGCGGTCCATGAATCAGGCGTTCACTTTTTACCTGTCGGCTCGGTGAGCAGTTCAGGCTATTTTAGCGTCAACCAATGGTTCCGCGACCGCTTCAAACAAATGGGCATCCCTCTTTTTTCAGGTAGCCCAAAGAAATTAATTATCGAACTTAAAAAGGCGATTGCCTAAGATGGGAATTTAGAAAATGGGCAGGTTAGGGACTCGGCAACGCGCTCTGACCACCTAACATTCTGAAATCCTGAAATCCTAACCATGACTACGATTTTACGACAACCATCCGAAATCAAATACGCCGATGAACTGGCCTATCTATATTCGATCGATAATGCGCCGAAGCCGTTTACCTGGCGATTGTCGCCGCGCATGGTGCGGGTGTTCGTGTTGGGCAGTCAGCCTTCGGACAAATTAGAGCGCGAGATTCCGCAAAAGTGGTATGGCAACCCCGCAATTGTTGAACGGGCGATTGTGACGCTTGCGTCTGATCGCGGCTTGCTGTTGATTGGCGATCCTGGCACGGGCAAAAGCTGGCTAGCGGAACTGCTATCGGCCGCTATTTGCGCCAACTCTACCCATGTTGTGCAAGGAACAGCAGGGACAACAGAGGACCAGATTAAATACTCGTGGAATGTAGCGCTTGTGATTGCGCAAGGGCAATCGACCGAATCGATGATTCCTTCCCCCATCATGACCGCTATGCAGGGGGGCGAAATCGGCCGATTTGAGGAGCTCACCCGCTGCACCTCCGATGTCCAAGATGCCCTCATCTCAATTCTGAGCGAAAAGTATATTTCAATCCCTGAGCTTAAAAGTGACGGCATTGCCTTCGCCAAGCCCGGGTTTAACATCATCGCAACCGCCAACAGCCGCGATCGTGGTGTTAACGAACTATCCTCCGCTCTGAAACGCCGCTTCAACTTTATCCACATACCGATTGTGACCAACAAAAAGCAGGAAAAAGCGATCGTCATGTATCGGGTCAACGAATTGTTGGATCGACATGGGTTTGCCGTCGATGTGCCGCCAACGCTGCTCGATCTGCTGCAACAAACCTTTGCCGATTTGCGCGACGCCAGCAACTCTGCCACCTCGGACGATGGGCGGCTTGAATCTGCGCTCTCCACGGCCGAACAGATCGGTATCCTTGAAGACGCCTTGCTGCACAGCCAATTTTTTAGCGCAGACCAACTCGACGCCAGCACGCTTGCCAGTTCGTTGGTCACCACCCTTGTCCAACGCCTCCCCGAAGATGTTTCGGTTATGAACAAATTCTGGCATGCCGTGGTCGAAGAACGCAGTAAAAAGCAGCAAGGGGAATGGCAGGGCTTTTTAGAAGGCGGAAAAGAGGCGATGAAGGGGATGAAGAAGTAAGACGGTATGTGGTATTCAGTGTTCGGTCACCGAATACTGAATACTGACCTCCTTTTATGAGCAATCTTCAAGAGCAAATTCACAATCTCGCGGCCTCTTTTGCGGATGACAATCAGCCGCTGGGCGAACTGCTGGCGGCAATTGCGTCAAATGTAACGCGAGGGATGCAAGAACCGCTGGAAATTTTCCCTGTGGCGCACCATTCGCCCGCCGCCGCGCTGCAATTGGTAAAGCGTTTACAACATAATCCGCCCAAGGTTATTTACATAGAAGCGTGTGAAGATTTGTTGCCGATTGTTGAGAACCTACGCGACTGTCGGTTGCCTGTGGCGTTGCAAGCATTTGCGGCTGAGTCAACATCATTTGCGGCCGAAACGCTGCCGCTTAGCCTTGTTTTACCTTTAACTGAAAGTTCGGCCGAATATCAAGCGATCGCTTACTGTCTGCAAAACCCTGAAACAGAGCTGGTTTTTGTTGACCGTGCGACAGAATTCGCCATTCTCTGGGATGCGAAACCAGAGGAGACTGAGAAAAAGCCTGTATCGGCTGATGACGATACGCGGCTGCATGGAGAAGCACGCGGTGTTCAGGTTGGTAGCCTCATGCCGACGTTTGACCTGTTTCTCGAACGGCTGCTCAGCAACTCACGCACGCGCCACTTTTCCGAATGGTGGGATCAATATGTTGAGGCAGCGATTCTGGGCGCAGATTATGCGACCTATCGTCAAATTATGTTCCTCGTTGGCAGCTTGATCCAACGTTTAGGGCGGCGTGAGGCGGATCAAAAAGAGGATGCGTTGCGCGAACGCTATATGTGGACTCGCATGAAGCAGCACATGGCGGCGAATGGAATTCGGCCGAATGAAGCCCTCCACATTTGCGGTGCAGCACACACCGCCAGCGATGTTCCCGAATTTGGCACAGACAACGATTTGCTGTGGGAGATTCCTGAACGGGGTGATACAAATTGGCTTTATGGGCTGCTTCCGTCCAGCTTCCGCGCTATCGAACATCAATTTAATCATCCAAGCGGCACGGTACAGCTTGCAGATAGTTCGTGGCAAAAAGGGCTGAAGGCAAGCAAATTGCGGCCGTTCACGCTGAAAAAAGATAAAAAAACGCGCAAACGTCGGCC
>JBMZDF010000111.1:0-6027 GCA_049614105.1 Promineifilaceae bacterium (SeqCode) | reverse complement strand
AAAAAAACAGCGCCAAAAGCGACCGATAATAACGAGCAAGCTCTGGTTGATTTTCTGACGCGCCCGCCAGCGTTGCAGCGTGTTGATGAGGAGCAGTTGCTCAACTGGTGTGTTCGCATTGTGGCACTCGCCCGCAAAAACGGCTATTTGGCAAGCACGGCCGATTCAATCGCGATCTTCCAAACGGCGCAGTTGCTCGCCAGCTTGCGTGACCGCGCCCATCCTACCCCTTATGATTTTACTGATGCGGCGATTACCTGCTTAGAAAAAAGTCGTCAGCCGCGCAAACGTAACATCAATCAGCTTTGCGGCATTTTGCTTGGTGGGGATCGGGTCGGGACGGTCGGCTACACGTCGTTGCCGCCATTGGCGCAAAATATCTATGATCGACTCGCACCACTAGGCGTTAACCTATTGGCAAAAACAAACCAACGCGCTTTGGTTGACTATCGCCAACAGCCTAACCTGCTGCCCTGTTCAGACGTGTTATGGCGCATCCATTTCTTGTGTGGCAAACATATCGTGACGCCGATTATGGGTGAGCGCACGCTCGGACATGTGCCGCTGCAAGAATCTTGGGAAATTCGTATTGGCAAGTACCAAGGCACTTTGATTCAGTTGGGCTATGCGGGGGTGACGCTGGAGCAAGTGTTGGCGCAACGGCTGCAAAAAATGGCGTTCGCGGATGATGCGACGGCGAGTAAGGCGTTGGAATCGGCCGAAAATAGCTTACTCTATCTCGACAATGCGCGACTTTCGACCGAGTTGGGCGAACATGCGATTAAGCTATTGAAAAACGAAACGGGTGCGGCCGATGCCCCTGCGATTTTCAAACGAATTCGGCGACTCGTTCATCATTTCCGCAGTACGCCTGACGGGCTGCCGCTTTGGATTGAGCAATTTGTGACGACTGGCTATGCACACTACGCAACCTTGCTGCCAAAAGCGTTTGCTGACAAGGGAACCGCTCCTGAGCAAGTCGCTGCGATGTTTAGCTTTATCTTTACGCTCGAAAGCTTGGCGCTTTCGTTGGGCTGTAGCCGTAGCCAACTATTAATCGCCGTTCAACAGATTGATAGCGAAACAACCGACCCAGCAAAGTTGGGCTTGCTGTGGACGGCCGAATGGCTATTGCAGTTGCGCACGCTGGACGAGATTCGCGCCTTTTTTGATCAGGTGCTGACAAATCCGCTGCGCATCAGCATATTTCCAGCTTACTTGAACGGGTTTATGCTGTCGCTGGGGTTTGCTAAACAGATCGGCCGATTCCTTGTCGAGCTGTTGAGTAAGGTCTTTGCAACTGTTCCTGATCACATTTTGATGCCGTGGCTACCAACGTTGATTATTCAGTTGCGCTCGCAGAATCAGGTTGTACAGACTTTGATTAAAGAGGCAGCGTTTACGTTCCCGTCATCGCTTGGACAGTTTGCGGGTTGGGTTGCGCCTTGGGAACAGGTTGAAGGTGAGGGGGGCGTTTCGGCCGAAACAACCACCGCAACGCTTTCTGAATCTGAACAAACAATCCAATCGCTCCTGTTCGATCATCCACAAGCAACGGATGCGATTGCTACTTTGCTGCAAATTGAGCAAACAGGTTGGCAGAAAACATCAGCCCCTGTAGCCCATCCAGCAAGCGAGCTTCTGGCCGCCTACCCAGACACAATCGCAAACGTCGCGCCATTGGTTATCGGCGCAACGCTTGGCTAGACAAACATCGAAACAAACGGGGCAGGCGATCATGACATATGTTCGTCTGCCCCATTTGGTCTATTTTATTTCCAAACTTGTTTGGCGATGCGACGAAAGTTGCCACTGAGGATTGCGATGAGGTCATTTTGTGTAAAGCCTAGCTTTTGCAGTTCCTTGCACACGGCTGGCAGCTTTGTGACGCTGAGCGCGTGGATTGGCTTGTCATACCCTGCCTCAATCGGCCAATACTCTGGATTATCGACATCAAGCAGGTCTGGATCGCTATAGTCATAGACATCGGGGTCATAATCAAGTGTGATGCCCACGTGCTGTACCCCAACTAACTCTGCCATATAGGCCACATGCCGCGCAACGGTTGCGGGCTGTGCATCCCCTTTGTCCCCTAAAAACAAACTGAGTCCATTGATACCAATCACGCCACCTGTTGCCGCGCACGCTTTGATCTGATCGTCGCGAATGTTGCGCCCATGGTCGGCAAGGGCAAGCGCGTTGGAATGGGAAAATACAACGGGGGCGGTTGATCGCGCCATTGCGTCCATGCTTGTTTTGTATCCAGTGTGTGAACAGTCGATCAGCATGCCGACGCGGTTCATTTCATCGATGACTTTTCGGCCGAAATCAGTCAAACCCCTATCCTCATCATGACACCCGCCTCCTGCCGCATTATTTTTGTTGTAGGCAAACAACATCTGCCGCACACCCAACTCATAATACGTTTGCACCAAATCAACACGCCCATTCAACGCATTCATCCCCTCGATGTCAAAAGTAACTGCCGCCTTACCCTCCGCATAGGCTGCGTCAATCTCGGCCAACGACGACACAACCCGACACCAAGGCACCTCAATCGGAATTCGTCGCCGTAACGCCGCAATGTTCTCAATGCAGCGCGTCCACGGATGCGGATCGTAGTAGACATTAATCGAGAAATGGTCGATTTTCCCATCGCGCCACGGCTGCAACAAAGGAGCCAGCGGCGCATTTGGAGTCATTTCAAACCCGCAATGAGCGTCCCAAATAAAATTATTCTGAACAAACGATGTCATGTTGTTATCCAAAGGAAAAAGAATAGCTATGGCTAGTCATTTTGAAGTTGTCGCCGTTTTGTGGGCACATGCAACAGTGTTGCAGCTTTACGCTTTGCATCTTTTCCGCGTCGGTCATAACGAGCGGTAGTGTTGACGTTGGCATGTCCAGCCATCTGCTGCACCGTTGCAATATCTGCGCCTGCATCAAGCAAGTCGCCAACAAAGGTACGACGGAAATCATGTGGCGACAATTTGGCGATGCCCGCTGCTTTCGCCCGTCGTCGCAGCATATGATATACCGCCTGTGTTGTAAGCCGTTTCCCAAACGAACGATTGCCAAGCGAGATAAACATCACGCCCGTCACATCATTTCGTATGGCAAGCCAATCATCAAGCAAGGGTAGTGCTGCCCCGCAAGGCACTTCACGCACCTTACGGCCCTTGCCAAGCACGCGCAACATATCTCCGTCAAAATCTTCCAAATCCAGCGCGGCTAACTCTGCACGTCGTAAACCACAAGCGTACAGCAATGCGATCATGGCGGCGTCGCGAATACCCGCTTTATCATTTTTGCATGTATCAAGCAATGCACCTAATTCGCCACGTTGGATGTCGCGACCCGCAGGCGGGGTTTCGTTGGGGATGCGCTTGAGATCGGTGGCGTGGGCGAGTGCTTCGGCCGAAATTAACCCCAACCGCCAAGCCGACTTCAGCGTTCCGCGCAGTGCTGCCAAAGTTTTGTTGATGGCCGCCGGACTGTATGGTTTCCCCGTTTTAAGACTAGGCTGCGTCAGCAACGCGCTGCGAATCGCCTGCGTGTGTTGAAAACGCAGTTGGCCCCACGGGACATCAATAAACGTCGCCTCGTCATTATTCAACACAATTTGAGCAATTCGATTGAGAGACCCTTGCATTGTGCGGCGGGATTCGGCCGAACCCAACGACGCAAGATAAATCAACGCTGGATTCTCGGTCACATTTTCTCCAGCTATCACAATGCCTTGGTCGCTTGTCGCTATCAACTTATTCATCCCGCTATTATATCCTAAGTTTGGAAACTTCCCTTCTCGTACATTAAAACTGGCCGTTTTGACCCCTCTGAATTGAGATAGATTGGACGCCGAGGGATGAGGTGGGTACAATAGAGTAACAGGTTAAAACGTTAATAAACGATTCAATTGAATATCAGCAAACTATGTTAAGAATGTATTGCGAGGATACATGGTATGCGATTGTCTAGCGACCTGATTAAAACGACATGATGACCCGAGAGAAACCAATACAACGTTCTGTAACAATTAGTGATCAGGCTTGGGCTGCAACAATGGCATATGCGGCCGAACATAGTATGAAGGCAAGTGCTGTTTGTGAGCAGGTGATGCAGAATTATTTAGATTCGGCCGAACCCCCTTTCGTTGTCGCGCGGGCCGAATCGCTTAACACACGAAAACGCTCTATTCACATTTCTCAGCCAACTTGGGTTGCGATGATGTCAAAAAAAGTGTTTGTACGTCGTTCAATTAGTACGATCTTGGAACAGTTGTTGCGTCAGCAGGTTGGTCTTCCTGCTGGGTAGTTCGGAATAAACCCTAAGTATGTAGCAATCAGACGGCATTAGCTCTGAGGAGCTTTTGCATTTTAGTCGATGTTCACCACTTAGGTAACGACCCCACTTAAATAGGTTTCTGTCTGCATAGGAACCACAAGACTCATTCATTTTCTCATATTACAACGTACTGTGTTGTAATAAATTTTTGCTTCTAAAGTTAAGTTTGCTTGCTTCACCTAAACGTGTGGCACATATTGTAGACAAGTAGAATTATGGCACGAATTATTGTCTTAGCATCAAATAAAGGTGGAGTTGGCCGCACAACCTCTACAGTAAATATTGCAGCAGGGTTAGCACGCGGGCTAGGCGGCGATCCAAAGCGCGTCTTGCTTGTTGACACCGATCCACAAGCAAACGCCACTGCTGTTTATCTAGGCCCATCGGCCGCGCTTGGCCCAGCCGCCAAAACAACCGTCTACGAAGTTCTCGTTCACGACGCACCCGCTCGCAATGCGATTCATACTATCGAACTTGAACTCAACTACAAAGCACGCATCCCTGCTGGCCAACTTGATTTACTCCCCTCGCATATCCGCTTGGCAAAAGCTGAGATCGAGCTACAGGCGATGTTTCAACGCGAATCGCGCCTCAAAGTTGCGCTTGAGCCACTGCATGACGATTATGACATTATCCTAATCGATACAAGCCCTTCGCTGGCACTGTTAACAATCAACGGACTAGTTGCCGCCAAGGAGCTAGTTATCCCTGTTGAGCCAGGTTACTTCCCGCTCATTGGGATCGGGCTTCTAATGGAAACGGTGCAAAACATTTCGCGGATGAACGGATTAAAATTATTGGGTGTTCTGCCAACGATGCAAGATCGCACGGTAGAAAGCCGTGAAACCTTAGCCGCCCTAGAGCAAAAGTTTGGCGACAAAATGTTTACTCCCATCCCTAGACGCATGGCCGCACGCTATGCTCACGCTAGCCAAACAGACGTTTTCGGCGTTGTTGATAAGCTAGAAGACGCCATTGGCACCGCTTATGCAAATGTCGTCAAGGAAATCGTCGCCCGTGGCTAAAAAGAAGAATAACCTAACGTTTGATACGTTGATGTCGTTTGTGAGTGCTGATACACAAACGACGATTAGCGATGGCAACATCCAGCAGATTAACCTTGTGTTGTTGCGGCCTGATCCAAATCAGCCTCGGCGGCTGCTTCCCGACGACTTGGCACGGAAGCTAGACGTAGGCACATCGTTGACAGATGTCGTGTTGGCATGGTGTGCAGAGGGAGAACAACAATTTGCTAGCCCAGCATTGGTTCACAACGTTCATGAGCTTAAACGGTTGGCTGACAGCATCTCGCAACATGGGTTAATCAACCCCGTCACGGTGCGGTTATCCGATGATAGCACGGCGCATCAGTACACAATCATTACGGGGGAGCGGCGTTACTGGGCGCACGTACTGTTGTTGGCGCAAGGGCGCTCCATTCAAGAGGGCGATACCCTACGGGACCCAGGCATGATTCCCGCCATTATCGCACCTGAAGGGGTGCATGTGCGAGCGCATCAGCTTGTTGAAAATCTGTTGCGCGAGGACATGAACGCGATTGAGAAAGCGCGTGGGATTTTGGCGCTGCGGCGCGAACTTTCGGCCGATTCTGAAAATTTAGCGCCGTGGAAACATGTCGATGAAGCGTTAGGTGTCACCCGTCAGCATCGCAACCGCATGGTT
>JBMZDF010000110.1:0-14033 GCA_049614105.1 Promineifilaceae bacterium (SeqCode) | reverse complement strand
AAAGTAAAATTGCAAGTGGCGCTTTGCAAAAACGGCTCATTAGTCTGGTAAGTGGCTAATCTTTCAACCGTTTTTTCAGTCAAGATGTTTTTGTGATCTAATTAAGTAGGAAACAAGTAATCATTGACGAAAAATTAACCAGCTTTTCTAACGGAGACGCGCCAGCGGCGACGTCTCTACCAGAGACGTCAACCTGTAGAGACGCCCCGCTGGGGCGTCTGATTACTGATCGAAACTTTTTGTCATCTACTTAAAAATTGAGGGCGGCCTCGATTTGTTTGATCTCCTGCATGCTGCCAAACTTGTGAAATAGAAGGAGCGCATCGTTTAGGTATTTGCGAGCCACTTGTTGATTTGATTGTTGAAGCTGAAAGAAACCAGCGTATTTGGCGGTACGTGCAAATTCGTATAACTCAACCGTTTTGAGCAAGGAGAGCGCCGTTTGAAAAGCGTTTGTGGCACCTGCTGGATCATCGAGTTTGGCGAGTACTCGACCTTGAATACACCATGCTTGCCCAAGAAACTCTTGCTGACCATTTCGGCCGAAGTGAATCGCCCTTGATACAAAGCGATTTGCATCTTCAAATTCATCGTGCAACAAATGCAACTCCGCACGTCGCATGTCAAGATAAGAAAGTAATTCAAGCGAGTTGATTTTTTTAGAGATGGCTTCTACTCTTATGAGAAGTCGATGTGCTGCATCTAAATCGTTCTTTTTTAGTTCAACTTCGACTTGCGTAGCATCAATATATGCGAGAAGGCGTTCGTCATCACAAGCCTCTCGTGCCTGATTGAGAAACGTGATGCTTGATTCATAGTCATTTTGGCAAGACGCCAACACGGCACGATTTTGTAGCAACTGTGCTTTTGACAAGCTATCTCCGATGTGCTCAAAAATGTCAAATGCGGTTTCAAAATCATCTTTTGCTTGTGCCACATTGGCTGACTTCTGTTCAATAAGCCCCTTGTTCATATGAATCAGACCCCGCCAGCGCAGCGAGTTTGTCTTGCGTGCGACTTCAATCCCCTTGGTTGCGCATTCGATTTTGGTTTCATAGTCACGGTCACCTAATTCACGATCAATTACCACAAGTGAATTGTAGGCGGCTGCCAAGGCGGTCGTTGGCTGATCGTTGAGTAGCGTGATACTCGCGGTGATTTCTTGACGTGCGCGGGTATAGTTTTGCAGGAGACGCGCCCAAATTTGGGCCGAAATGACCTGCAAGTTCCCACGTTGATAGTCAGCTTCTTTGCGGTTAAGGTGTGCTAGCTCCTGACAGACAGATTCAATGGCTGAAAGCGCTTCTTCACTATCCCCGTTAATCATCTGGGGCCGCACCGTATACTCGGTTAAATAGCCTTGATAATATGATTTTTCGGCCGAAGGCGGTTCGTCAGCAACGGCTAAACGTGCGGCTTGGAACGCAGCTTGTGCGCGATCGGCGTCACGCATCCGCCATGCAAAAGCACCTTGTTTCAGCAACAATCGATCAGATAGTTCAGACTTAATTGTGGTACAGCGTTCCAGCCATCTCACTGCGTGTTGCCAACGGCCAGAATCATCTAGAAAACCAATCGTGCTGGGTGCAAAGCGGGTTAAATCTGTAACAATTTGCTGCGCTTCGGCAGGATAATCATTTGCAAATAGCCATTCAACACTCCGATAGATATGTGCCCATCTTGATTCAAGCTGGGCGTTGTCCTGAGATGTGGCATGTACGAATTTGGCGTAATATTTGGCGGCCTTGTATTGAAGTCCAAGCCAGTCTATTTGTATTTCAGCCGCTTTTTCTCGTGCATACAGTTGTAGAAGCGCGTGTAATTGAAATTGACCCGTTTCGGCCGATTCAACAATCGACCGATTGTAAAGCGATCGAATTGCTTTCTTGGCAACTATCTGACGCTTAATGTCTGCTACGGATGCAAATGCATTTGAGCTAAACATGTCACCATCAAACACAGAGAGCAACGCGAAATGTTGTCTTTGTGAATCATTCAACTGACGATAACTAACTTCAAAGCTGACCCGCACACTTTGATTCTTGTTTGGCTGTGAATTGCCTTGTGCAAGATATACCCAGCGTTGTTGCTCCAGCATTAACTCATCGAAATATTCTAAAAAGGTGATTTCTGGAGCATTCTTAATGCCGCTGGCAACAATTTGTAAAGCAAGCGGCAAGCCATCTAGCAAGCGGATAATTTTGACGGCGGCATTTTTTTCTAACGCCAGTCGCTTTTGCCCTACAATTTTCTGCAATAAATGTAAACTCTCCTCTAAATCAAGGGGTGTTACCTCGAATTTATTGTTTGCCCACAAATCTCGTCGGCGAGAAGTGATGAGGACACAACATTTACTAGATGGAGGGAGCAAGTGTGCCAGAGTTTCATCATCAGCAGCATTATCCAGAATCAATAGTGCCTTTTTGTGTACCATCACTTCCCGAAATGCTTTGACTCGCCCCTGTAATGTTAAATCTTTTGACACATCACGCCCATATGGACGAACGAAGTGGAGCAGAAGATCCATGAGTGCTGCTATATCATTTGTCGTTCGTGCTCTTACACCAGCGAGATTGGCATACAGAACCCCATCTGCAAATAATGGTCGCAACTGATAGGCAAGCTCGCTAGCTAAGGCGGTCTTGCCAACCCCTGGCATTCCATGGAGTAGAAAGACGCCCCGTTTCTGACAGGCAGATTTGATCTGTTCGAGTAGACGCTGACGGCCAACAAAATGTAGACGTTGTGCGCCGACTTGAAACGGTGGGTAGTGTAATTTCCAGTTCGTTTGTTTATGAGGCTGGGAGGGAACATGCTCCCAATAGGTTAAAAGTTTTAATAGTTTTGCGTCATTCTGTTGGCGAGCGGCATCGCGTAGCGCGTGAGTTGGCTCTAGCTTGGCAAAGCTGAGCAGCCGATCAACATCTAGACGTGAAAGACGCATCGCGGCGGCAACACTCAGAATTTGGTCTATATATTGAGGGTGTCTTGTTCCGCCTTTCCTCTTCCAAGAATTTAATGTATGGACTGAAACGTCGGCTTTTGTAGCAATACGTGACAGCCGAACACTGTATTTATCAACTAGGTACGAGAAAATCCCTGCAAAGTCTTGAAAATTATCTTTTTCCTTATTTTCCATTGCTCACCATCCAAACTAACACTCACACAAAACTCCCACAGTTTCTGTGAGCTAGAAATGTATTCAACTCTTATCATTATCTATCGTAAGTAATGATAAGGAAAACGTTCAGATGACAAACTCAAACGATCCTCAGCAGCTAAAAACAGCCCTTGAGCAGCAACATTCACAGGCTTTACACGATATGAAGCTGATTCAAAAGCGCCTTGCACTACTTGATGAAGCCAAGCAACGATTATGTAATCAAACGTTTGGCTCTTGCATTCACTGTCAAGCTGCAATTAACCCAGAAAGATTGAAGCGGATGCCGTTTGCAGAGCGGTGCTTGACTTGTCAGATTGACTTTGAGGAATCATCATCGCAATGATGTGGAGGCATACTATGTTTAATCTTCGTTTTATGGTGCGTTTAATAATCATGTCTTGTATCGGCATGTTGTTTATCGGGTTCAGCGGTTCAATTGCCAAAGCAGAAGTAACAAGCAACAATGTTCCGCTCATGTATTGGCCGTTGAGCAATGCTGACCGACATGTGACCAGCTATCCAAACAGTAGTTGGACGCATGATTATTTGGGAATTAATAGCGGGCAAGAATGCCCCCCTTACAATCGGCGGTTTACAGATAAGGCTGAAGGGGATATCTACTGGCGAGACAGTTCAATTCCTTTGAGTGTTGATCTAGCGCAGGCACAAGGCAAATCAAGAGGAGGCGCTCTAGGAGCCAAGGTTGCATGTTATTCAGGCGGATCAGGTGCTGGGATTGCTCAAGATCATGAAGGAACTGATATTTATGATTTGTACGGCGGTCAGCCAGTTTATGCTGTTGCAGATGGAGAGATTATATCGGCTGGCACAACATGGCAGAACACGGCATTGATAGTCAATCATTGGCGCGAGGTTGGGGGCGTTCACTATACATGGCGGGTGCGCTATGTACATCTGCACACAAATTTTCCAAAGACATCGGGCCGTGTCACAGCGGGTGACGTGCTTGGGTATGTGGGAAGTTCACAACATCATTTGCATTTTGAAGTTGAGGCATTGTCGGGCGGGGCATACAACGGGTCTTGCGTTGGGACGTGTATTATTAATCCGTGGGGGCATGGGGACGAGCACGTCAATTTGTGGATTGGTGGTGAAAACCCCTGTACGTTTGATGACGCCAACTGCCAGGTTTCGGCCGAACCCACATGTCAATCTCCAGACACCACCTTCTGTGATGTGCCAACTAGCCACACCTTCCATGACGAAATTGAAGCAGCTTATTTGGCTGGCCTATTCAAAGGCTGCCACACAGCAGAGAATGGCGACAAATATTTTTGTCCAGACGGCGTCGACCACAACGGCGAGCCGTATCATCTCACACGCCCCCAAGCTGCTTTAACGATTGCTCGTTGGCTGTATGGATATGACACCATTAATGATTTGCCGCCTGCAACGGGTGTTTTTCCTGATGTGTC
Source organism: Promineifilaceae bacterium (SeqCode) (assembly GCA_049614105.1). GTDB lineage: Bacteria > Chloroflexota > Anaerolineae > Promineifilales > Promineifilaceae > CALECP01. The sequence goes on along the minus strand of JBMZDF010000110.1, from coordinate 9,434 downwards.
AGGCGATGGCGAACATGCGCGAGTTTATGAATTGATGCATCGCGATGGTGTTGTGAATGGATATTCAGATGGCCTGTTCCACTCTGAGCTAAACGCATCGCGTCAACAGTTTATTCACATGATTATGCGGGTTTTGCTACGACACCAATCCCCCAACAATGCGACCTGTACATTTCCTGACACCTCAGATTCATTTGTGCGTCACGCTTGTGATTTGAAAATTGTAAACGGTTTTTCCAGCGGTCGTTTTGAAGCTGATTTAACGGTTGAACGTGGCGCGGCGGCGGCAATGTTATGTCGAGCGTTTCTATCTGCTTGTTCAGCCACGAGCGAGTTGGCTACTTTGCGCCACAATGCCCAAGTTGGCAGCGTCGCTGGGAATGTGTGTTTTACAGCTTCAAATTCGGCCGAAATCGCCGGCGTGAGCGTCATTGATGATGGGACAGAGGTTTGCTACAACGACAGCACAACAGAATATCAGTTAAAGACAGCCAGCGTGCCAGAAAGCGTCGAGTTCCGCGTTGATCCCGCACCTAATCAAGGCGTTATGCCGTGTCAAGAGAATGGCGTAATCGCCATGAGTCTGATCCCACAAACGAGCGGTGTCAGTGTTCGTATGGACAAATGTGATGCAAGCCGTTTTCGTGTGGAGGGTGAAGTTGATATTTTGTACAACGGTCAGGTCAAATGGACGTTTCCCTATGCGAGCCGCACTGAATATAAATTCTTTGACATCAATCCATACACCGAAAAAGGGATCTTGGAAGTGGGCGAATATCAACTGTCCGTACGCTCAAGTGATGATCCCAACACGCCTAAACTATCTGCTAAAGGCGTGATTATGCCCTTGGTTACCCCACTCCGTGAAGATTATGTCTACACTAACAGCACTGATTTATGGGTTGGGTGTGAGAGCAGCAACGGTCTCATTGAGATGCGTTTATGGCGTAGTGGGGCTGATGATCGTGCGTTGTCGGTGAGCGTTCGCAAGTGTGATCGTCGAACGTTCAATCAAAACGGCACATTCTATATCAAAATCGACAACCAACGACAGTATGGTCCATTTAGGTATTTTGCGGGAAGTAGTCGACTAGATGTTACGATTGATCCGTATGGAGCGTTTGGACTTACGGGACAACATGCCTATCAAGTCGAACTATATTCTGATGATCAGACCACAATTGCGAAACGGACAGGTACAATTAATGCGTCAGCGGGTGTGGAAACGCTGTGCCATCGTTTGACAGCCCTAGCTAATCCAAGCAGTGGCGGCACGTGGTCTGCATCTGTGCAGCCCAATTGTGGTGATGACTATTATCAAAAGAACACCTCAGTACGTCTGACGGCCACGCCAAACAGCGGCTATACGTTTGGCGGATGGACAGGCGCACACTCGGATTTTGGACTTTCAACAATCGTGGCGATGTCAAGCGACAAGCAAATGACAGCCAATTTTAACGTTGCAGTTGTTTGTTACAGTGTGTCAAGCAGCGTGAGCCCTAGCGGTAGCGGTAGCGTCAATTTAGCGACCCCTCAGAATTGTTCTGGAAACAAATTTAAATCAGGAACAACAGTAACCGCGCAGACGACCCCAAATACGGGATACACATTTTCGCACTGGAGCGGCTCATTAAACGGACAAACAACGCCAGCCTCGCTGCTTGTCAACGGCAACAAGTCGATCACAGCAAATTTCTTAGGGACACCCGCACAACTGTCTGCCACAGATGGTATTCATACAAGCCAAGTACGGTTGACATGGAATATGGCGGCTGGCGCTACGCAATATCGTGTGTATCGCAATACAACGAATTCGACTGGCGGCAGAACTTTGTTAAACACGGTGAGTGGGACAGCCTACGCCGATTCATCGGCCGCGCAAGGGGTGCGTTACTACTATTGGGTGCAATCTGTGAGCAGTGCGGGGGTCAACGGCAATCACAGCACGGTTGACTCTGGGTATCTGGGGCTTGCAACGCCAACGAGCGTGACGGCAACAGATGGATCGCAAGAGCAACAAATTGGCGTGAGTTGGAATCCTGTGACTGGGGCAGATTCGTATGAAGTTTATCGTAGCACGACGAATTCGGCCGAAACGCACACCCTAATTGCAACTGTCAACACGCCAGCCTACCAAGATGCTAGCGTTGTGGCAGGGCAAACGTACTACTATTGGGTTCGTGCGTCGAACGCAGTTGCATTTAGCGTATTCAGTAACGCAGAGGCAGGCCAAGCGGCACAGATTAATGTTCCAACACCGCTAAATTTATCAGCAACTGATGGTGACCATGAGGACAAAATTGTGGTGACATGGTCGCTTGCTGATAGTCAAACATACACCTTGAAGCTGTACCGTGGCGTGAGCCGCAACGGGGCAGGGCGGCAGTTAATTGCAACGCTTAGTTCGACCAGCGGGACACGTTATGAGGACACAAGCACAACGCCAGATGAGGTTGTCTACTATTGGATTTCGGCCGAACGTGATGGCGTGACAAGTTCGCTCAGCCAACCTGATTCTGGATATCGGGCAGACATCGTACAGCCGTTAACCCATTTTGCCACTTGTGCGGCCAATACGGGCAACAACGCAACTCTGTTAATTCCAACCACTGTCACGCTCGTCGGCGACTTTGCCTTGCAGATCGGAGATGAGATCGCAGCATTTACACCTGATGGCACAATCTGTGCGGGGGCACAAGTATGGGAAGGGGAAAACTTGGCAGTCACGGTCTGGGGGGATGACACACAAACGGGAGCCGTCGATGGAATGCTCGCCAATCAACAAATCCAACTGCAAATTTGGGATGCGTCTGAAGACATTGTCTATGACAACATCAATGCGACGTACCGAGTGGGAAACGGTGTTTACACAGTTAACAGTACCCATGTTGTTGGGGAGTTAAACATCCGCACAACGGTGGAACAGATCATCCAGTTGAGTGCTGGATGGAACCTCATTTCATCCTATGTAACACCCGACACACTGTCTATTCCAGCACTGTTTGCCCCATTGGGTGATGCCTTAACGCTTGTCAAGAATAATGCGGGCGCAGTTTACTGGCGCGAGTTCGGCGTAAATCAAATCGGCAATTGGAATATACGGGATGGCTATCAAGTTCATGTCTCACACCCTGTATCGCTAACAATTGAAGGAATGCCCATCGACGTGACGTCTACGACAATTGATCTGCCTGCGGGCTGGAGCATTATTCCTTATTGGCTAAGCACGCCCCTCGCGATTGAAACGGCGCTTGCCTCACTTGGGGATGCGATTGTGATCGTCAAAGACAACAGCGGGAACGTATATTGGCCTGCCTTTGGAATCAATACCATTGGAAACATGCTGCCTGGGCAAGGGTATCAAATTTACCTGTCCGAACCTGCAACGCTCCAGTATCCGACGGCCCGTGCATCTCATACCATGCGCCACATTGAAGATGAGACAGCCCCTGCACCCTACTATGAAACGTGTGTATCAAGAACAGGCAATAACGCCACAATTGCAGTTCCAACACGTGCGGTCACAATCAACGGTCTTGCGCCGTTGGCGGGTGATGAAATTGCAGCATTTGATTCGAGCGGGAAGCTGTGTGTGGGTCAATCAATATGGAATGACAATTCATTCGCGTTGACTATCTGGGGGGATGATCCGCAAACAGACGAGACAGATGGAATGACGGTTGATGAACCGATCCAATTGCGTTTGTGGCAAGCCAATACAGCCACCGAATATGAACTGGAAGTGACCTATGAAAACGGCATGGCCGTATACGATACAAACGAACTGATGGTTGTTGACACAATTACAGCAACCCATTATCCACCTTCCGCGATTATGCTGAAGACCCTTGAGCAAGGGTCTTCGGATGAGGCGCTACGACCGTTGTTGATAACAATCATGGCTGGGTTAGCCGTTGCGTTGCTTACATATGTTTGTCTAAAAACCCGCAAACGTACTGAATTCTTCAAGAAAAATTGAGAGGCATGATGCAATCAAAAGACAAAACGTTTCTACACTTTATCGGTGATTGGTGGCTAGCGCGTGCTTCGGCCCCTACTCACGTGAACAACCACCCCACATCAAAGGCGGGATCGCTCTTGCGGTGGTTGATGCCCAATGGCGGGACGCTGTTTATAGTGGGCCTTTTCATGTTGTCTCAAACGGTTTGGGCGGATGCGTCAGCAGTTGATGTGGCAAGTTATCCAGCGGCGACGACGATCAATTATCAGGGAGAGTTGGCAAATGCTGCGGGAGAGCCGTTGACGGGGGTGCATAGCGTGACGGTTGCGATGTTTGATTCGGCCGAAAATGGCAACCTCCTCTGGGGACCTGAAACACACGCTGGCGTTTCTGTCCAAAACGGCCGATTCGACATCGCCATCGGTAGCCAAACAGCGGATGGTCTGCCAACCGCTCTCTGGACAGGCGAGCGTTACCTCGAAATTACGGTTGACAACGAAACACTCACCCCACGCGAAATTGTCCGCTCCGTTCCCGTGGCTGGCATGGCGCTAACTGTCCCTGACGGCAGCATTACAAGTGAAAAGCTTGATGAGAAATTATTCTCAGCCTATCAAGCGTCAGCTTCCTCTTCTTTCTGGGATATTCCACAGTGTGGAGACTCAGTAAATAGTAATGCTTCATATCATCAAATTCCTGGAATGACGATCGATTTGACGCTCGCTAAAGCCTCGACTGTACTAATTGATCTGTCGGGTCTTGCATCCAACCATGAGTCAGGAAAAGCAACTTATACAAACCTTTTTGTCAATGGTGTTCGATCAACTTACTCTCCTGGAAGTCCACCAAAGTTGAGTGGGTGCAGAAATAGCACAGTGGTTACTGATGCAGCAACTGATAAATGGTGTCCATTTCACGACTCGCAAATGATAGAGTTAGAGGCCGGTCAACATACTGTTTCTGCACGAGCATGGTGTGATGGCACTGATACGGCTGGCACTGTTTATAACGGGACGCTCAGAGCTATTGTCCTACCATAAACTTAGCAAAGCTAACGTGATATAGCCTTCATTTCTACCGTAAATCGAATAGTCCGAGAAGGTATGCAGTGCTGACTTGCTGATAAGAAGCCAGCATCGCCGCTGCATACCATCCTGCAAAATAATGAGCAAATTAAAACGACTTTCACTCCAAATTGACATTCCCTATCCCTCATTGGGTACTCAGTGGCGAGTGTGGCTACCGTCGCGTGGCAATATGCTTTTCACAATGCTTATTGCTTCCATATTATTTTGGGTGCAGAGTGCAGGTGCGCTGCCCAGCCTCTCCGCTTTGTCAAACACAGGTGTAAACGTTGTCAATTATCAGGGCGAACTTGCCGATAGTGACGGGACGGCATTGGACGGTAGCTACACCATATCATTTGCGCTATATGATGCGGCAACGGGTGGAAATCTTGTTTGGGGCCCTGAGTCTCATGCGGTGGTTGCGATTGTTCGTGGCAAGTTCGATGTGGGGCTTGGAAGCCAAACTGCAGGTGGCTTGCCCGCTTCGCTTTGGAATGCGGATCGATACCTAGAAATCACAATCGAAGGTGAAATGCTATCCCCTCGTGATGAAGTACGGCATGTTCCTGTTGTACAGTTAGCGTTATCGGTTGCTGACAATTCGATTACACAGTTGCAAGCCCCGTTCGCCCCGAAAGTTTATCACAAGGATGCATATGGCAACTTTGAAAGCGTCTCATCGCCAATCATTTTTACTGGTTGGTTTCATGGAAGCGACGAAGGATATCAAGTGCATGACTTATCCCACGTGTTCTCACAAATTGATGCAGTGATAGTGACAAAAACGCGATTTTCCAATGGAAATAGCAATCAGGTCAATTATATGGTGACAGATGCAAGTGGCATCAGGACGCCAACCCCGTCTGAAATCATGATTCACGCACTGGGTGATGATGGGAATTACAAAGCGTGGAATCAAGCGTATTTCATAGTCTATGGACGCTAGCAGAAGAGTGAGAAATGAATTTACAAGAGAAAAACTTTTTTCAGTTGATTGGTGATTGGTGGGCGGGGCGGCGGCAGATTTCGGCCGAAAAAACAACCCCACTAAACAGAAACCCTGGGCTACCCACACGAGGCAACATATTGTTTACCCTATGCGTTGGACTGTGCTTTTTCCTAGTTGGCAGAACCAACGCATCAACTGCAAATTTGTCAGCCCTGCTGGTGCTGTTTTGCCGCGTCATTTTGCACCACAGCTTCACGAAGCATTTAATACAGTGATTGTTTCCACAGAATCAATAGGATTTGTGCCAACAGGCGTTTCGCTTCAGTTTGATTGTGAGACTCCTCGTGTCGCATTTGTCGATCATCGCGGCCTTATTATGCACCAAAACGGGAATTCTCGTGTAGATACACGTGTTGTTGTAGAGCGTGCTTGTGTTTGGAGCAGCACAACAGTAGGTGAAAAGGAAAGGGCTAAATATGAGAAAGCAAAATAAGAATTTGTTTCAAGTAGTGGGTGATTGGTGGGAGGGACGATGGGTTTCGACCGATAAGCCAACAAAAATTAAGCCTTCTTGGCTGCTTGCACGTATCATTGTATTTGTGCTTTTAACCCTCTGCCTAAATGACTTAGGTATGCAAGTAGATGCTTATCAGGCCACCGTTGATCCTTCCGCAAGCCAACCAACAATAAAAATTAGCTACAATCAAATTCGTTATCAATTGTATGAAAGTGGTGTGGTGGCTCGTGCAGATGGTGTTCATTCTTTTGCATTTTCGGCCGAAGACATCGCTGGCAACGTCAGCCCCAACCAAACCCTTACAATTGAACTAGATCTATACCCTGCACAACCTGCTTCGGAGAGCTTTTATCTGTGTGGTTCTGTCATACCAGCCGTTGCTGGCACAAGCAGCTCGGGAAATTTCCAATTGACGACTTCAGCAGGTGAAATGGCTGTGGGCCAAAGTGGAAGCAGCGGGTTCCAGTTGTCGAGTGGTTTTCTGAGTCAGCGCAATGGGTGTTCAACAGAGCCATTGCCATTAAATGGATATGTTTTGCAGCGAGACGTGATTGGTGCGGCTGGTGGGTTAGTCACAAGCAGCTCATTCCAATTGAACGGGACGTTAGGGGAAACATTTGTTGGCAGTTCGGCCGAATCGACAGATTGTTTGGAGAGTGCAAGCTTCCGACTGGGCGTTGGTTTCTGGGGATGTGGAGGGGTGAATACCACAGCTCCACTAACCCAACAGACGATTGTCCTTGAGGCAGGGTGGAATATTATTTCAAGCTATGTGATACCTAGTTCGGCCGATCTCTCAACGCTCTTTGCCGATATTAATGAGCACATCTCAATTGTTAAAAACAATGAGGGTCAAGTTTATTGGCCTGCGTTTAATGTCAACCAAATCGGCAGTTGGGATAGTCAACAGGGTTATCAAATTCATGTGACCTCTGCAACGACGTTAACCGTCTCTGGCACACCTGTCAACGCTGCTTCAATAAGTTTGCCTGCTGGTTGGAACCTGATCCCATATTGGAATTCAGAAGCATTGCCTATCGAAACAGTGTTGGCCTCTCTTGGGAACAAAGTCGTTATCGTCAAAAATAGTAACGGTCAAGTGTACTGGCCGGAGTTCGGCGTCAACGATATTGGTGATATGCGCCCTGGGCAAGGGTATCAACTATATCTAAGAGAGCCTGCCACACTTTCTTTTCCTTAGTACAACATGGCGCAAATGACTAATATATCAACTTGTGCTGCACTTGAAACTGACTAGCGATATCGCTTCAAAAACGGTGTTAAGACTGACGCCAATCAATCTTGGTTGAGTTTTCGACCTACACACTAAACGAAATGGGTGCAACAGGTTTGCTGCACCCACGTTTCTCACGATAGTTCTCAAAAATACAGGATAAAATCATGAACAAGAATCGAGCCATGCTGCGATTTGGACTGATGCTGGTTACATGCCTATTGATCTCAGTAGCATATACGATTGCATCTGCCAGCCATTCACCTATTTCCCATGCCGCTGCACGAACCTTTGAGGAGTGCGTTTCTGTAACTGGTAATAACGCGACCGTTGCGTTGCCCACATCGGCCGCAATCATTTTGGATGGTAACTCTGTCTCACTCGCAAATGGAGATGAGATTGCATTCTTTAAGGCTGACAGTTCCTTATGTGCAGGAAAGGGCATTTGGTCAGGTGGGAATCTAGCGATCACGATTTGGGGAGATAATAGCGAGACGCCTGAAACAGACGGTTTGAATGCAGGCGAGACATTTATCATTAAATTGTGGTTGACAACGACCCAACAAGAATATACGGCTGTGGTTACTTATAGTGTGGGGAATGGCGTCTACCAACCAAATGGTTTACAGGTTATTAATAGTCTCAATTTAACTTCTCCACCTACACTAACGCCGACCCCAACTTCGACATACACACCGGCGCCCACAAATACTCACACGCCTACTCCAACTTCGACATATACGCCGACGCCTACAAATACTCATACGCCTACTCCAACTTCGACATATACGCCCACGCCCACACAGACCCCAACTTCGACATATACACCAACTTCGACACATACGCCAACACCCACGAATACGCCCACACCTGTTGTGGACAATATCATGGTCAAACTATCCCCTGAATCACAAGAGGTGATTGTTAGTAATCCTGTCTGTATTAATGTCGATGTGTTTGATACACCGCCTGTAGGTGGTGTTGAATTTGAATTGACTTATTCTAGTGCGCTTTCAGTAACAAGTATCACAGAAGGCCCCTTCATGGCGAGTACGGGACGTCAGACTTTTACCCTTAATAATATTAATAATGACAATAGGACTGCTTCTTATTTGATTAGTACTGGGGGGACGGAGATAGGCGCTTCGGGCAGCGGGACGCTTGCTGAGGTTTGTTTTGCGACGTTGGGTGATGAGGTTTCGGCCGAAATCAACTTTACAAACCTCCAAATGACAACAACAACGGCCGATTTGCTGCCATCTTCAGGCACAGGTGCCAGCATCACGCTGATTACTTGTTATTGGGCAGACATGGACTGTGATGGCGACGTTGATATTATTGACATTCAACAAGTATCTAATAGTTGGCGAAAAGAGAGCTTTAACCCACGGCATGATATTGATAAGAACGGCAAAGTGGATATTGTTGACGTTCAGCGTGAGGCAAGTGAATGGGGGTGGCCGAATAATAACCGTACATCTCATCTTGAAAATAATATACGCTCTACCACACTATCATTAACGACTGAAACAGATGTCTTTCAGGTTGGAGAAAGCTACACGATTACAGTTGATATTGATGATGCAAACAGCTTTGGAGGTGTAGAAACCATGTTAGCATACGATCCATCAATACTAAAAGTTGAGGGCATCACAATAGGTGCATTCCCATCTAGCAATGGTCGGTCAACCATTCTCTTGGGGCCA
>JBMZDF010000109.1:0-14084 GCA_049614105.1 Promineifilaceae bacterium (SeqCode) | reverse complement strand
GGCGCTTTCAAGGGGCTTTATTGGCATTTAGCCCTACCAATTTTGTAGTTGAGTTAGAATGCAATCGCCCTGGAAAAAATGGCGACTATTCTTAATTTCCCACTTTTAAGTGGATCACAAAACGTTTCGGTCAACAAACCTCAGAGGTTTGTCGTTGTCTACTTTGGCCTGTGCATAAAAACCTCTAAGGTTTTCGTCAACAATTAGCCACTTGCAACTTTACTTTCAAGCATTTTTTGTGGCGCACTTATTCAAACAGATCGCGTACAAGTTCCGCAACCAGTTCAGTACGAAGCAGAAGGACGCTTTCACCACGGGGAGAGGTGAAGCTAGAAACATAGTTATAATCTAAAACACCACGATTGATTTGGCTGGAGTCAACGCTGGCGGCCGTGACAATGAGGCTGGTTAGCTGGTCAAGGCTCATATCGCTAAAGATACCGTCTTTAACTGTTTGATAGACGTTGGGAATACGTCGCGCGACGCCCGTGATGCCCGATGCCAACACTTGATCACGAAAAGCGACCATCACCTGCTGCTGGCGTTGTGAGCGGTCAAAGTCAGTTGACCCGTGGCGCGTTCGCATATATTTGAGCGTTGTTTCGCCATCAAGCAACTGCGTGCCAGCAGGGATAAACAAAGGTTCATACCCATAATTCATGTCAGGATAAAGATTATCAATAATGGGGTTAGGCACTTCGACCGTGACGCCGCCGAAGGTGTCGACAATGTTGATCACTGTGTCAAAATCAACCAGCACATAATGATCGACCTGCACGCCAATATTTTCCTCAATCGTTTGCATTGCCAATTCAGCCCCGCTGCGCTCACCTGCCCCGCCATAGAGTCCGCCTAGAAAGAAGGCGGTGTTAATGCGCTGGCGGCTGTAGCCTGGGATCTCGACATAGAGGTCGCGTGGGATCGACATCAGCGAGATGTCATTGTCCTGTGGATCAACTGAAACCAACATCATTGTGTCGGTTCGTGAGATAAATTTCTCGCCTGTGCGGCGATCTAGCCCCATCAGCAAAATTGTCAGTCGGTCGTCATTTGAAAGGGTTGGGACAGGTTCAACAGTAGGAATAGACGCTGCTTCCGAAGCATCAATCGCAACACGTGTAATCGGCAACTCATCTAGCTCTACAATCAGCGGTTCTTCTTTTTCATCGACTGGGAGCAGCGCAAGTTTATCGATTTCAGAGGTGTCGGCTGGGTTAAGCGGCATATTTGTCATGCCACGCGCCAATGCGCCCATGGTCAACAATGCCATCGTCGAAACAGCCACAACCGTCACAGCCACCGCTGAGATTAATGTCCATTTGAGCCAGATTGGGATTACACTACGCTTATTTGTCATGAATGCTCCATAGAGATTTTCATAGAGAGAAACGACATGACCGGGAACCAATACTTGAATTATGTTTAGAGGTGGTCTCCAGTGCGACAAGTTTCAACCCTACCTCGCAGGAGATGATGCTTACTGCCGTGCTTGTACTATGGCATTATAACAACGGATCTCTATCATCAACCGTCGCTAACGCTACTCTCAACCTCTGTTGTTTTTATCTGTCTGACGGTATGATACCGTTCAATCACTTTTTGTGGCGCACTTAAACAGCTTAAATCTTATGTCAATCCTCAAACGTTGGATCTTTCGGAAAAATCGGCCGATACACCTCGGCAAATACCCCATGGAGATGATCAAGCGCGTTGATCAAACGACGACACACATCAGCGATGACGTGCCGCGTATGCCAAAACGGGCCAACTTTTTTGTGCGTTCAGCAAGAGGGGATTTGGGAGCCAGACAGCAAAAAGAACTACGCCGCTTCGTGGGAAAAATGCCGCTCAACAATGCATTCGGCCGCGTCATGCGAGCCATTACACCGCTGCAACGCAATACGGCGAAAGAAGAATCGGCCGATCTTCCCGACGACCCTGCCGACCGATCAAAACACCTCAAATCGCTCTGCACGTTTCTTGATGCCGACATCGTTGGCATTTGCGAAGTGCCAGAATACGCATGGTATTCACACAACCTCGACGGCAGCACGATCGAGGCCAAACACAAATACGCGATTGTGATGCTGATCGATCAGGGATACGAAACGATGGCAGGATCGAGCGGCGACGACTGGATCAGCGCCTCACAAAGCTATCACGCCTACCTGCGCGGCGCAGAAGTCGCAACAGTTGTCTCAGGCTATCTGAACGAATTAGGCTATGAAGCACAGGCACACACCAACAGCGACAGCGACGTGTTGCACATCCCGCTAATCATGTTGGCCGGACTAGGCGAGTTGAGCCGCATTGGGGAAGTCGTGCTTAATCCATTTTTAGGCCCACGCTTCAAAACATCAATCGTTACGACCAATTTAGAGCTGGCGGTTGACAAGCCGATCGATTTTAATCTGCAATCGTTTTGCAATAGCTGTATGAAATGTGCGCGAGAATGCCCCTGTGGAGCGATCTCATTTGGCGACAAAATAATGTTTAACGGCTATGAAATGTGGAAGCCAGACGTGGAGGCTTGCACCCGCTACCGCGTATCAAACCCAGCGGGGTCTGGCTGTGGCCGCTGCATGAAAGTGTGCCACTTTAACAAACAAGGATTGATGCAACATCGCGTTGCGCTCTGGCTAGCGATCAACGTGCCAGCGTCACATAAGCTGTTGATTTGGCTTGATGATGCGCTTGACTATGGGCAGCGCGTGGCTGATTGGAAATGGTGGATTGATTTAGAGTGGGTTGATGGGCGGCTTGTTCGGCCGAAAAAGACAAACAAACGCAACCTGCGCCCCGAACGCAGCGCCCCCACCAAAACAAAAAATGTCACCTTTTACGGCATCAATGAAGCACCGCCACCCGCCGCAAAAGAAGCTGTACCAATTCGGAAACGCAAGACACGAAAGAAAAAACAGCCGCCACAATCTTGACGCACAGCTTGTCGAAGGACGCTTAAGCGCCCTTAAGTTGCTCGCCGTCCCATTTATGGTGTGGCTCCCATCGGCTCCAGCACGCGAATTTGACTGTGCAGCAGCTTAAGCTGAAACGGCACGTCTATGTTGATCTCTGTAGCAAGCTCGTTCCCAATTTGGGTTTGCAGATCAATATGCTCTTGTTGCGTTGGAAAAGTGGGCGACTCGACCGAAATCTGAACCACATAGGGCGTTTTTGTTTCAAACGAAGGAATCACTTCGGACGATTTAAGCGTTGCACCTTCTCCCAAAATGGCGATCACGTGTTTGCGCGAGACGCTTTCAATCGTGGCATCGCGGCGTTGCTCTCGAAACAGATTAACCGTGGTGGGGGCTAACATGGCGATCAGAATGACAAGCGACAGCATGGCGACTTGGGTTGAGCGCCATTGGGTGCGTCGCTCCGCTTTGGCGGTGGGATTCGGCCGAAAACCAAACACCACAAACACCAGCGCCGACGCCAACGCAATCGTCACATAATTCGTCAAAAACAGCAGCAACGCTCCAAACCCTAACTCCCATTTTCCTTCCGCAAACGAAATGCCAACGCTGGTCAAAGGCGGCACAAGCGCCGCCGCAATCGCCACGCCCGGCAATGCGCCCGCCGCCTGCCAATAACTGAGCGCAAACGCCCCTGCCAGCCCAGAAAACAGCGCAACACCAAGATCAAGCAGACCGGGCTGAGTACGCGCCAACACCTCGGCCGTCATGTTGTCGCCAGGCATAATGCCAACGCAAAAGCCCACAAAGATAGCAACAAGCGCCCCACGCAGCGCGGAGCCAGCCGCAAAACGCAAAAAGCGAATGTCGCCCAAAATCAACGCCATCCCCGTTGCCACAATCGGCGACATCAGCGGCGCGACCAGCATTGCGCCAATCACCACGGCAGGACTGTTCAGGACAAGACCCAATGCAGCAATTGCGGACGACAACGTAATTAGGACAAAATAATCCAGATCGGGCTTCGCAGCCTCGCGAATCCGTTCATAAACGGTGGAACGCTGATCACGTTCAAGGCGTGGAATATAGCGACGCAAACGAATATCAAGCTGGGACAGCAGTTGATTGGAGCGGACGTTCGGCTCACGCACCACCATGACAGGCACTTTCGACTCGCGCACAACGCGGCTCACCACATCCCCAAACAGAACCTTGTCAAGCGAGCTTTCCAAGCTAGAGCCAATCACCATTAAATCGTAGCCCCCTTGCGAGGCGGTCACGATCCCATCACTGGCGGAAGCGGCGCGAACCACTTTGGCATTGACACGATCGGTTGCGTCCGCCAAATTGAGCATCCGATCAAGGCGTGCGCGGCCCAGTTCATCTTCATGGACGCCCTGCGATTGACGACTGATAAAAAGTGCATCAATCACAACGCTGCGATCGATAGGGGCTAAAAATTGCAGCGCGTGAACGGTGTTGGGACCACCTGCGGTCGGCATCAAAATTCGATGTAGCCCTTTTGTTTCCATGTCGTCGGTGAAACGCAACGCGGCGACGGTGCAGGGCAAGTCGTTGAGCGTGCTCCATTGGGGTGCATCGAGATCGGTAATAAGGAGATCGGTTTTCGCAGCTTGGACCAAGCCATGAAAAGTGCGCCCTTTTTGACTTGCACCAATAATCAGTTTCTGAACTGAATCATTAGGTTCGCAGAGGGATTGGGCTTCGGAAAGGATTCGCTCGGCATTTTTGAATTCGGCCGAATCCACCCCCGCGCCCTCCGCTAACACAACGGTCGCCACAAGTTCACCTTTGTTCGCACGCGCCAAGAGCAGCCCCCCCTGCCAAGGAAGCGTCACACGTTTCTTCGGGTTCAACAAAACCATCACGCGCCAAACGTCTGAGGTCGGTATTTCGCCTTTTAATATCACCATAGCATTTGCAGGAGTCTCAATTGAGGTATTAGGTCAATCAGATTGACGATTCTGGATTTACAATTTGCGAGCGTCTTTTTCTGCTTCATTTTTCATTCACCACTCTTGATGCGTTTTATCTTCCGCTTTCAGAATGTCTCAATCATATAAATGGTGTTCTGGCATCCAATCAACTCGCTACAACTGTGTTTATAATCCAAAACATGAACAATGCAATTTTGAAGAAAGTATACGGGATTTGGCCCCGCTTTTTCATCATGAAAAACATCCAACTTCTGGCTTTTCTACTTCCGATGGCGCTTATGGTGGCAGCATGTACAACAGCAAACGAACCAACATCAGATATTGTTGCGCCGAGTCCGCTGCAAATCATGTTTGCCAGCGACGATTATTATGTTGGCACACCCCGCATCACGCTCGTCATGTTTGACGGTGCAAAACCAGCGACGGGGTTGCAAGACGTGACTGTGACACTATACGACATTTCTGAGGAAACGCCGCAGGAAGTTTGGTCTGGGGAAGCGACTGAATATGCGGACGCGCCCGTTCCTTACTGGACAATTTTCCCAGAGATCCCAACGGCGGGCGATTGGGGATTGGCGATTGATGCCATCACGGCCGAAGGAACACCCGACAATTATCAGCGCAGCATTCCCGTTGCCGATGCACCACGGTCGCCTGCGGTGGGCACAGTGCCACCGGCCAGCGTCAATCGTACCATCGAAACGCACGATGTGGCGGTGTTAAGCTCTGGCAACGATCCTAACCCTGATTTGTATGACCAAACGGTGGCGGACGCCTTGCAGTCTGGCAAACCAAGCGTGATCACCTTTGCAACCCCTGCATTTTGCGCCACTCAGGTTTGTGCGCCTGTGGTTGATACGGTTGAATCTGTTTATGCTGAGATCGGGGAAGCCGCCAACTTTATCCACCTTGAGATTTATGACGACTTCCAAGAACTGACGACTGCGGCCGAAGTGGCTGAATGGGGCTTGACCAGCGAGCCTTGGACATTTGTGCTCAATGCGGAGGGTGAGGTTGCAGCGCGGATGGGCGGGCCTGTGTCGGTTGCCGAAATTATGGAAGCATTGGAGCCATTGCTACCGTGATGAAACACGGGGGGTGGTATTCGGTGTTCGGTATTCGGTTTTGGAGCGTGTTTGGCGCTTGCGTTGTTTTGATATTGGTCTATCGGGGGGCGTCAGCGCATGCGATATTGACTTCGGCCGAACCAGCCGCAGGGTCAACGCTCGACACTACACCCGCGCAAATAACGCTTACCTTTAGCGAGCCGATCGGGGCTGAAAGCAGCATCACGCTGATCGGGGAAAATTTTCGGCCGATTCCAAACATCCCCGCCGCCGAACGCCCTGCCCCAAACATACTCGCCGTGGCGCTGCCAGACCTTGAAGCAGGCGTTTATACGGTCGAATACGATACCCTATCAATCGATGGGCATACTATTCGCGGGGCGTATGAGTTTGCAATTGAGGCGGGTGGTTTCGGCCGAATTCAGTGGCAGACAATCCTGTTTGGCGTAATTGTAGGCATAGCGTTGCGCCTATTTCTACGACGCAACGCTTATCGCTAAAAAGGAATACAAACGGTGAATAATTAACAATGAACGGAAAATGGTGAATGAGTTGGCAGTAACAACATTTGCCATTCGTTATTCATTGTTCAAACGCTTCACACTTATTTAGTCAGCCGCCATATTGACCGACACAACCTGCCCTTCCCCGCCGGGTAAATCAAATGTCTCACTTGTGGCGATAACTGTTCCGCCTTCCATATCTAGCAGTTGCCAACGGAAGTTTGTTTGTCCATACAGCGTATCGCCGACGGCCCAATGTTGAACCCCAAGCAAAGAACTTTGTGTCGCATCAAGCGCCAGCGTTCCTTGCCAGCCTTCGGCCGTGACCCAAGTTCCATCCCCTGCCAGCCATTGAACCTGCGTCCACAATCCAGCATTTTCGGCCGATACACTTGTTACCGTCAAAATGATTCCTGCAACCTCAGCAGGCTGCTGCACGGCAGGCGTCTGCGGTGGTGTAGGGCGTGGCGGCAACGTGACCCCCATAAAAACAAATAGGCCTAAAAATCCAACTCGACTAACTAACTGTTGTAACCATTCCATGTTTATCTCCTAAAAAGAAAGGGGTGTGTTTCAAATGGGTTGGTGACGATAACGTAGATTGAGCTTGTCGAAATCGCACCGGCGTGTCGCTCAGGCTTCGACAAGCTCAGCCACCACTCTTTACTCAAATGAAACACACCCAAAAGAAAGTCTATCGGCAAAGTAGTACACATAAGCTACCACACTCATTAAGCGTTCGCACGATTATCGTCACTCCCCAACGCCATTTGCAACCGCGCCCATGTCATGAATGCATCTGAACATGTGCCTACTTATCCAAACAAGCCGCTGACTATGTTCTGAGTTGTGAGCGCCAGCCTTAGACAAGGTTGTTTTCACGGGCGAAAATAGCCGCTTGAACACGATCGCGCAGGCTAAGGCGGCTTAGAATATTGGAAACATGGTTTTTGGCTGTGCCAAGGCTGATAAAAAGCGTGTTGGCTATCTCGCGGTTGGTTGCACCAGCGGCAAGTAATTTGAGGACTTCAAGTTCGCGATTGCTGAGGTCGAACGTTTCGGCTGAAACAGCCATCTTTCTCGACGTTCGCCCAATCTGTCCCAACACCCCAACCAGCTTCCCCGCCACAGCAGGATCAAGCTGGAAAATCCCCGCCTTCGCCAAACGAATCGCCTGCGCCAAATCGGCCGCTGGTAAATCTTTGAGCAAATAGCCAACCGCCCCCGCCTGTAACGCCTTGACAATATATTCCTCATCATCAAACGTGGTCAGCATCAGCACACGGCAGGCGGGCAACTGTTGTTTGAGCTTGCCCGCCGCCACAATGCCGTCCATTTCAGGCATGCGAATATCCATCAGCACCACTTCGGGCTGAACGTCAAGCGCCAAACGCAGCGCATCCCGCCCGTTCAACGCCTTGCCGACAATTTCGATTCCCGGCTGAATACTCAACAACGACGCAATCCCTTCGCGGATTAACCGCTGGTCGTCTGCAATCATGACGCGAATTGATTTAATTGAACTCATCCTAACCCCTGTGCGGGAACCTGCACACGCAGCAGCGTGCCGCACGGTTCCTGTTTGTCAATGGTAAGCGTGCCGCCGAGCAGTTCAAGCCGCTCTCGCAAACCCAATAGACCAAAATGCCCCTGTGACGAGGTTGCTTTTTGTTCTAGGTCTGTCTTGTTAACACCAATGCCATCATCTTTGAGCCACAAAGTAGCTTTTTCTGGTTGCAGCATGACTTTTAATTCGGCCGAATTCGCCCCCGCATGTTTCTCAATATTGGTCAGCCCTTCCTGCGCGGCGCGATAAAGCGCGATCAGCGATGATTTAGCATAGGCGGATTCATCCCCTTCAATGTGGAGCGTGATCGGAATTCGGCCGAAGCCATTGACCAACTGCCGCAACGCCACCGTCAAACCAAACTTGGGATCACGATCGCGTAAGGCACTCACCGAATCACGCACGTCGGCAAGTGCCGATTTGGCAGAGCGTTTGGCGTCGTGTAGGGCTTGATCTGCTTCGATGGCGTTTATCGGCCGAAACGCAATCGCCTTCTCAAGCTGAATATTAATCGCCGTCAAATGATGTCCAACGCTGTCGTGAATGTCACGCGCAATGCGGTTACGCTCATCAACCGCCGCCAATTCGGCAATACGCAACTGTGATGCCTCCAGCTCCTTCACCAAGGCCTCCGCCCGTTGCTGACTTTCTTCCTGCATGACAACCGTTCGCGCCATCAACACGGTAAAAATCACCCCAATCAAAATAAGCAACATGTCAAAAACATCCCCCTTATTTGTCCACCACGACGCACCACAACAGCGCACAAAGCTATACCAACCAATCGCATAGTTGAAAATGGCCCACGCATAACTTGCTGCGGGACCAATATAAAGATAGGCCAACGCAGGTGGGATCAAATAGATAAAGCGGAAAAACTCCGAAGGATCATAAAGTCCAACAAACTCAACAAGTGCATACCGTAATAATAAGGAACCGATTGCTAAATGAAGGGGTGGGCGCAAGCCGAAATAACGTTGCTCAAACCACTCTAACGCAACCAAACAGCTTAACCCAGCAATCAGCAACGGCGGGTTCCAAACTCTATCTGGCGGCAAGCCAAGCCACTGTTGAAAAAAGGACGTAAACAGGACGCTAAAGTAGAGGACGATGGAGACAACACGCAGGGGCTGGGTGGCAGGACGTGAGTACTTACTCATCCCGCTAGCATAACATCGACAGCGACCTGTCCGCAATCGGTCGGGCGACCTATTGAGATTAGCCAATAGTCATGGTGGAAAAATCGGCCGAAAATAGGCCAATAGCGAGATGTGATAATCATGAAACTTTCTTATACTGTCTCTTGTCTAATGAAGCAACTGCCACACTGACCCCAAGGAGAAAATGATGATCCGTCCCGTTTACACACCACTCGTCACCCTATTTGAAATCGGTAATGTACAGGCGACAAGAACCAAACGCCCTGTCAGTACCCTCGCGTTTGACTGGCTCTATGTCATGTTGAGCTTGTTGCTAACCATTGGCATCTTGATGGATGTTTGGTCGCATATCGAATTTGGCCCCGACCAATCAATTTTCAATGAATATCACCTCTTGTTTTATGGGTCGATGACAGCAATTATGGTGTTGCTGGGAGGACTTTTGCTGAATAATCTGCGCGATGGCTACCCGCTTGCGATGGCGTTACCACAAGGATATGGTTTAGGCTTCCTCGCCGTTCTACTCTTTGGCCTATCAGGCGTCATTGATTTATCAGGGCATGCTATGTTCGGCTTTGAGTCAGATATTGAAGCATTAACCAGCCCAACGCATTTACTACTGTTTATTAATTGGTTTCTGATTCTGTTTGCGCCTGTACAAGCGGCCCGCGCCCGCGCCCATGCAACAGGTCAGTTCGCTACGTTGCGTCAAAGCTTGCCCAAATTGCTCGCCTATGGCTGCATGATGGCCTGTATCAACATCCCGCTGATGAACTTTTTCCCGATGGGCAGCAGTCCATACATGTTGCAAGAGATGCGCCCAGCCAGTGATTATTATGGCCTGTCGCTCGGCATCAGCGGGACACTGCTACAGACGATGATTACCGTCGCCTTTATTCTATGGCTCGTGCGAGAATTTCGGATGCCGCGCGGTGGGTTTACAGTCGCCTTTGGTTTCTATGGCCTGTTTGTGACGATATTGGAACCAGCACAACTGCCCATTTTGATGTTTGGTGGCTTAGGTATTTTGCTCGATGTCACCTATCAATGGCTCAAACCAGATGCAACCCGCCGCGCACAATTTGTACTCTTTTCCCTCCTTGCGTCAGCCTTCATGTGGTTGATGGCGTATGGCGTTATGGCGCTGCTGGGGGGCGGCATGAATGCCTTTTACTATTCTGGCTACAATTTGTATGGCTCTGTTGCACAGGCAGTTACGTTGGGGAGTCTAGTCGGCTATTTGATGAGCATGCCTGCGCCACGCGCTATTGCTCTCAACACAGCAGAGGCTCCTCATGCGTAAATCTCTTTTGCTTATCATGGCGCTCTTTTTGCTTATGGGTTGCGCCAGCGACCAGCCAGACTCGACACAGAGTTTGACGATTTTCGGCCGATTAAGCCAACTCATCCAGCTTGGCAGCACTGAAGAAACGGTCGCATACAAACTCCAAACGGATGAGCTCTTTATCACCATACGCGGTGAAGTGCTTATGAAAAACCCTGCCGCACTTAACCTATTTGTGACAGACCGCGAGACAGGCCAAGTACGCAACGATGTCGCCCTGACGATTCATTTGTGTCAAGCGATGGATGAACAAATCCATTATATTGACACCTGTGCGACGTTTGATGGCCCATTGTACGAACATACGCTAACCGCCACTATCATTGATGGCGTCTATCGTGTTAATGACTTTAAGTGGGAGCGTGCAGGTACCTGGGCAGGATCGTTGACTGTTGGCGCGGCTGATTCGGCCGAAACAGAAACCTTCCCATTCCGTACAGACGTCTACCCAACACGCCCTGCCTCCACAAATACGTTCGAGCTGATCAGTATTTCGCTCCCGTTCATCGTCATCGCCCTTTTCCTCGCCGCCTTGTTCATGTTCAAAGGGCAACTCATGCAGTCTGTGACCACAACCCAGTTTGCAACTGATTAAGTAGGAACCCACACGCAGGTGACACAGATTGAGAAAAGAAATGGCGTGCTTGGTTCTCCTTTCTTTTCTCACCTGATCACCAAACCTCATGACGCACAAACGCTTACTCACCCCCCTCTGCACGATTTTCAGCCTGCTGTTACTGTGGTTTATTCTGCCAAGTGGCGTGTCGGCACACATCATTAATGCGCCAGCCGAGTTGATTACACAGTTGCTCAAAGGACACGCGACGGGGCCGTTTATTTTGTCGGCGTCACAATATGCGACGGTCGATCTAACTGAATTAGAAGTGCAGGTGAGTGCATTTGGCGGACGTTTGCCAGAGGATGTGGTGGTTGAGGCTGTGGCGGTTTCGGCCGAAACAAGCCAACAGTACAGCGCCACCCTCATCCAACACCACAGCACATTTTCTACCACGCTCCCCCTCAATGGCGAAGATTGGCAGGTCACGATTCAGGTTAAGAGTCAGTTTGGGAAAGGTTCGGCCGAGGTTAACGTGGTTCCTTATCGACTTTCGGCCGAAACATCCCCCCTCATCCGCAGCGCAACCTTCGCCTCCCCCTTTATACTGATGCTGCTCATACTAATTGTCTTTAACCGTTCAGGCTTATCCCTTCAAACACGATAAATAAAGCACAAAAGGTCTTGATCAATAAACCTCAGAGGTTTGTTGTCATCTACTCCAGCCTGTACATAAAAACCTCTGAGGTTTGTCATCAATGGTTCATTGAGACCAACTCGCAGCCGCCACACCTTCACACTCCTAAAGACCCGCAATTCATTTGCCTTCCCCATTCGCAGTTGGTCTAATACCAACATGCTAAAACGAACATTTTTGTTGCTCTCTCTCGTGTTGTTGTTGGCGGCCTGTGGTGGCGGTCGATATCGTGAAACATTCGACAATCGCCTCTCGTGGAACGTCAACGGCAATAATGGCGTCAGCGGCGGTGTAAACGACGGTGAATTCATACTCTCGGTTGACTTCCCTGGCAGTATGTTTTGGACTACCGCAGGGCGACGCAACTTAGGAAACGGAACCTTTGAGGTTGAGGCACAGGTCGTCTCGGGATCATCTGAAACGGCTTACGGGCTTGTCTTTCGTGCCGAGGACAGCGCCCGCGATTTCTACTATTTCCTGATCAGCAGCGATGGCTACTACAGCATCGGCGGCTGCAAAGAGGAATGCGTCGACAATAAATTCATCCCGATTGCGCCCGAAATGTGGATTCTGACCGACAAAATTACGCCGCATACCAATGCACGACACAATTTGCGCGTCATCGCTGACGGTAGCGATCTAGCTTATTATATTGATGGTGTAGAGGTCGGCCGATTCCGCGACACAACCCTTGCCGCTGGCGACATTGGCCTCTTTGTTCAAACTTTTGACTCTGGCGCAACCGTTGCCTTCGATAATCTCTCGTTTACTCCCAGCGACTAAGTGCGCCACAAAAAGTGCTTGAACGTAAATTGGAAATGGCAATTTGGAACTGTTTTAGATTAGCGACACAGCTTCACACAAACAGCAACCCACTCATGACAACATCGCTTACCTCTGGTGCAACCCCTACCCAAGTGGCGCAAGACCTCGCGCCGCTGCTCGACTTCCAGCCCAACGGCGTTCCGTTGGATGAGCTAAAAAGTTTGATACACGAACGTCTGATGCCGCACTTGATGCGTTATGATCAGACCCATTTTCAGTCGATGTTCAATGCGTTTCCATCGGCCGAAGCCAAACTCGGCGCACAGATCGCGCTCGAAACCAATCAGGGCGTCACCAATTGGCAAGTGTCGCCTGGCGGCGCACTGCTTGAGGATCTCTGCTGTCGCGCTCTGTGCAAGTTATTTGACCTAAACACAAACGCCGACGCCACTTTTATGTTTTCTGGCACGTACGCCAATCAACAGGCAGTCTATCTTGCGCTGCATCGCCACGCAGAGCGGCAGGGGGTTGAGTTTGCTAAAAAGGGGATTGGTGGGTTTGCCGATCCGAGCCGTTTGGCAATTCTTGTGTCGGCCGATGCACACATGTCGCTACGCCACGCCGTTCGCATGTTGGGGCTGGGCGAGGACAGTTTGATCTTGCTCCCTGTCGATGCCAATCGCCGTATCGACGCTGCACAAGCCGAGCAAATTGTGGCTGACATCAAGGACGATCGCGATATTTTCTGTCTTGTCGCCACAACCGGCACAACGTCCACAGGATCAGTTGACCCAATTATGCCGTTGGCTGATTTGGCAGATGAAGTCGGCGCTTGGTTCCATCTCGACGGCGCTTATGGCTATGCGTACAAGTTGGTTCCTGAGTGGGCGCATCTGTTTGAGGGGGATGCGCGGGCGGATTCAATCAGTTGGGACCCACACAAGCAGATGGGAGCGCCGATTCCAAATTCAGTGTTGTTTGTGAAGGATCGGGCTGATTTCGGCCGAATGTCACTCCACAGCGGCTACTTCAACCGTGCCGAAGATGTTGAACCCAACCCTGGACTCAAATCTCCACCCACAACGCGCCCCATGTCCGCCCTGCCCCTCGTCACCATTCTGCGCGGACGCGGGCTAGCCCGCGTCGTGGAGGATCTGCGCCAGCCGCTCATCGCCATGCGCGATCTCGCCGCCTACTTGCACCAACAGCCACACATCGAAGTCTGCCACGAGCCAGACACAGGTATCCTCTGTTTCCGCATGACGCCGCCCAACGTTCCCGCCGATCGGCTGAGTCAGCTTCAGCGCCAGCTCTATGAGCAGGTCATGGCAAGCGGCGAACGCAGCATTTCTACCACCAAACTTAACGGCGAAATCGTCCTCCGCTTGGTTTCTGTCTCCCCATACACGCGCTTCGCTCATCTGCGCGAAACGATTGACATGCTACAACGATTAGTTAGTCAGCGGTGACTAGCGCCTCTTACCTCGCTGTTCAACCCCTGTCAGATCGGGTTTTCTGGATCTCGGAGAGAGACCGCCTACCCATCAA
>JBMZDF010000108.1:0-14098 GCA_049614105.1 Promineifilaceae bacterium (SeqCode) | reverse complement strand
GGTTCTTCTTGGGTTTCTTCACGCATGAGACTAACTCACTTCCCCCGAAACAACTTAGTCACCGCCTGTATTTATCTCCATAAAATACTGAGTTGAAGTCGCATCGTTATGGATGAGATAATTTTAGCTAGCACGAGTTTTAAGAGCAGGTGGAGTAGGGTATGGGATTTCACACGGTATGGAATGTCAGCCGGAGTAAATTTGGCACGATTCATGTGTTTACAGTTTGATAGATGGCACGATTCGCTAACATGGTTGCCTATTCGTGGTGTGAATGTGGGGTGTCCTGTATGATATGGCACGATAAATAGATTGTTGAAACGGAGCGTGTAATGGATTGGAATCAGATCGTGGCCGACGCATGGCGTACTTTTCGTAACAAAACGTATCTTAGTAAGAGCGCACTGGCGCAGATGGCGCTGGTGCAGGCGTGTGTGCTGGCGGGTGATGAGTCGACCAGCTTGCGTTTTGGCGTGCGGGCCGTCTTGTTATGGGCGTTGATGCAGGTGGAAGGAACGGGACAGAAGCGGTATTTGCGACAGGCAAAGGTGTTACGATTGCGTTATGTGGAAGGATTGACGGTAGGAGAGGTGATGGCGCGGTTGAATAGCCCTGAGAGTACGATTAAATCTCAACAGCGGGCGGGGATTAAGGCGACGGCGGATGTGTTGGCGCAAGAAACAGGGCAGGGGATCGGTTGGTATCGGCCGAAAAGCATCGAACTCCGCATCACCTCATGCACACTTGCAGAGCTGACCCTTTTACGTTTTCTCGCCGTTTTTCGCCGTGCCGTGCCGTTGCAGGTGACCGTTTCGGCCGAAGAAATCATCTTCCAGCCCCACACGCGCACCCTGCAACAGGCAAACCTACTGTTGCAAACGGTTGATGGCCTCGATTTGCACTCAGAAGTTCGCAGCATCGTCACAGGGCTAACGCCACCGCAAATATTGCTTGACAATCACAACATTGCGGCCCGTTTTTACGAACGTGAACAGTCGATCGGTGCGGCGATCTACCATTGGCAGCAGGCAGGGGAACAAACCGTTGCGGCTCAGTCACTACTGGCGCAGGCGACGCAGTTGGGAACTGATGAGGTGTTGACGCTGCTCGACAACTTTAATCGGCCGAAACTCCCCCGCGATGAGTGGGCGCGGCTGCAACTGCTGCACGGGCAGATGATTGAACATTCGCAACGGGCAGATCGGTCGCTTGATGCGGCAATCGAGGTTTACGAAGATGCATTGAGCGCCGACGCACCGTTAATTCAGGCCGAGGCGTGTTATCGACTGGCGCGAGCGTATCAGTTATGTGACATGCAAACCGCCTTAACCCATTATGCATCGGCCGAGCAGCTTCTAATTATGCAAACCACAGAGGTGGGGCGACAGTTATTAGCCAATGTGTATATCAGTCGAGGGTGGATTTATATCGACCAGTTGGCGGATAAAGAGCTGGCGCGGCGAGAGTTGGAATCGGCCGAAAAACACCTCAGCCTCAACGAAGATGATACGTGGTTACAGCTACGTTCCGATTGGCACAATGCGTGGGGTAACTTTTTTCTATCGCATCGTCAGATGGAGCAGTCACAGGTTTCACTGCGGCAGGCGTGGTTATTGGCACGTCGCGCAGGGGATGTCGCACGTACAATTAAAGTGGGCTACAACTTAGGTCGCGGCTATCTGCATATGGGACTTTTTCCAGAAGCATACCGTTTTCTACTTGAGAGCCAGGGGTTGGCACATGAAACTGGCGATCAGCGTATGGTTGCGCTGTGCAACAAAACGCTGGGCGCTTATCACATTTGGAACGGCGAACAGTACGCAACCGCTTTGCCATTGTATCAACTGGCTTACGACCATTTCAAACAGAGCGGCAATACATTTTGGCTGGCTTCCACTTGCTATGATTTGGCCGAAGTTTTAATTTTACTGGGCAGAATGGAAGCCGCGCTGCTGTTTTTGGAGGAAGGGGAGCCGCTGGTTGAAGCTGAGACGGAGCTAGGCACTGCGTTTCAGCAGTTGCGAGGGCGGTTTTCAGAATTATTGGCCGAACTCACCTCCCGTCAGCGCGATATTCTGCACTATGCACGGACACATAACGGTATCAATAAACGCATCTGTAGCGGTTTGCTCAACATCAGCGAACGCCAATCATTGCGTGAGATAAACGTATTGGTTAAGCGAGGGTTGCTCGGTCGTACGGGTGGTGGTCGTGCGACAAACTATGTCGCGTGAGGGGTTGTGTTGAACGGACTAAACAGTCCGTTCAACAGTTGGAACTGAGTTTAGTTTGTTCGTCGATGGTATCGGCCGATGCCGACCGACACAAGAATGAGCACGAGCGTGAGCCAGAGGGCTTGATTTCGGCCGAAGCCAACCCCGCTATCCCGCAACTGCACACGACTTACTGCTGCCTCAACCGTTACGCTTGTACTTGGCGCATCGACCAGCAATTCCTGCCCCGATGCGTTGCGCAACGCCTGAACATCAAGCGTCATTGTCGAATCGCCTGATTCCTGCCCACGCATTGTGATCTCCGCCAGCGGGAACGTGCCGTTGCTGCCAGAGGGCGAGACAAGTGTGAACATCACCACATCGGGTGCAACCCCGTCATTATCAAACGCAACGTTGCAAGCCCCCATCAGCGCATTGTCGATCGCGCACGCGCTAATTTCAACAATATCTGGATCATAATAGAGTGCAATTGTGCCTGAGAACAGCGAGTCAGAGATAGGAACCGCTGCCGTGATTGGTGCAACCAATGTTTGCCCAACTTTGAGCGGCTGTGTTGCAAGCGTGATTTGTGTCGCGACATTGCTGGGTGCTTGTGCCGCAACGGTCTGTCGCGTTGGGCAAAGCGAGTTGGGAATGCTGACGGCACACTGAACGATCAAGAGCGCATCTGTAATATCGCAAAGCGTATCGGCGTTGACATCGCAGAGCGGTTCATAAATTGTGTTTTCGGGGAGTGTACAGCTATCGTGCATTGTGCGGATGCCCACAATGGTCTGCATAATTTGTAGCGCATCAACAATGTCACGCGCACCGCTACAGTTAACGTCGCCGATTTCGTTTAGCCGAACGCTGCCGTGATCAAGCGTGGTAGCTAGCGGATTGCTGCCCACATCGGCAAATGTGGTGACTGCGATTGTGAGATCGCTGGCGTCGTTTGCGTTGCCGATCGCTTGAAAAACAATTTGCCCAAGGATGACATCGCCAACTGTGCCAGCGCCGCTTGATTCGGTGACGCCAATCGAAAGTTTGTTGCTGGCGGCGTTCGGGTTGCAGATGCGAATGTCAAAAACGCTGTTTGGATCGGCCGAACAACTCGCCACGCTGAGAACTGACGGGTCGTAGATGATGTCAACAGTTGCCGCACCGATGCCGGGGAGCGGAATGTCGATTGCATCGAGCGTGACCGTGACCAAACCACCTGTGCCGACATAATAGTCGTTAATCACAAGACGCGCATCGGCCGGAACGGGCGTGGGCGTTGGGGGCGGCGTGAAAGTAGGCGGTGGCGTAAAGGTTGGTGTGGGAACAAGTACACCACCTGTCGTGTATTCGATGCGGAGCAGGGGGGCGAGTGCGGGGTTGCCTTCGTATGATTCGGCCGAACGTTGCCCCGTCCCTGCAATAATAAAGGACATATCATTTGCTGGATACCATCCCGCACGCGCAACAATTTCCTGAATGATCGGGCTGATGTCGGGCGACTGTTGAGTGGCCCCGACGTTGTTCCAAGCGGGAATTGACCAGTCTACCGAGGCGGCGGTGGTGAAGCGGCTGGTTAAACCATAGGCGCTGCTGGAGAATGTGGGGGCAGAATCGGCCGAATGACCGCGAATCTGCACGTTGGTTGTCTCACTATCGGCTGCCTCTGCCACAAACTCAAGATAAGCGGCTTCGATTGTGGCGTCGACAGGAATCGCTAGGTTTTGAAAGCGCAATCCAACTTCCTGATCCCCCCAATAGCCGGGGTCATCCCCAATTTCTAAATCGGTGCTTGTTTCATACATAACGCCATCGCTTTCACGCTCCTCAACATCATTGCTGCCGTTCGCCACGCGCACCTCAACAATGCCCGCTTCAGGCAGCGGTGTGCCTTGCGGATCAGGTGTTGGCGTGGGAGCCACCGACCCCATCTCATAACGGTCGATAACGTCCCCATTGACATTGATAAACTCAAACGTGAGGCCGCTTGTGCTGGCAAAACTGCGCATTGCACCGTTGGCGCTGTTGTAGCGCACTGTGCTGCCCGTGACGGGTGAGCCAAACCCATAGAAGGTACGTCCGCCCATCCCGTTTACAAAATAAGGAATGCCGTCACGCATGATGCGTTCGTAAACGTGATCATGCCCACTGATGATGGCATCGACGCCCCAACTCGCATAAGGCCACTGCATCCAGCTATTTGACCCATGATTTGAGGATGAATAGGGCGGATGATGCATGATGACGATTTGCCATGCAGCGGTTGAGGCGCTGACTTGTGTCTGCAACCATGCCCGCTGCGCATTGTATGATGAACTGCCGACGCCACCTGCGTTGCTAATCGATTCGCTGTCGAGAATAAACAGATGCACCGCGCCGTTTGACACATCGTAATAGAGTTCGTTGCCAGAGCTGTTGGTGCTTATCACGTCTGCGCCGGGCAGATTAAAATAACTTGTGTAGTCGTCAAAATCGCTGGTTGGCCCATCATCATAATCGTGGTTGCCAGGTGAAGGGAAGAAGCGATTGACGCTGCTGTTGCCACCGTTGCAAGCGACGGGGCTGTCATCGGGCGTCACGTCTTTGAGAAACGCGCAATAATATTTGCCGACCGCCTCATCAAACGTGTGGCTACCGTAGACATTGTCGCCTGCTGTGGTGATAAAGGCTGGTGACCAGCTTGCAACCAAGGTTGCGACTGCTGCCTCGCGGCTGTCGTCCGTGCCAAAATCGCCAATGATCGCAAATTCGAGCGTGTCGTTAATGTTAGGGGTTGGGGTTGGCCCGCCAGGTGTGCTGGCGGGGGTTGGGGTTGCCGTGGGGACAAATGATTCATATTCGATGACGAGTTGGGGAGCAGCGGCCGAATCACCATCATAAGATTCGGCCGTTCGTTCACCCGATCCCGTAATGACAAAAGCCATACTGCCGCCGCTCTGCCAGCCGCCACGATTGACAATTTGCTGCACAATTGCCGCAATATCGGGCGACTGACGCTTTTTCCCGATGGTGCTCCATGTGCCAACGCTCCAACCAACGGAAGCCGCCGTTTGTGTTCGTCCAGAGACATTGTATGCACTGTCGACAAAGGGTGCTGCGCTGTCCACATTCTCCCCATGAATAAACAGATTGGTCGTGCCGTTGTCGCCCTCATCGGTTGCGAACTCAAGATAGGCGGTGTTAATCGTTGCGCCCTGTGGAATCGTGATCCCTTGGAAGCGAACGCCAACCGTTTGCTCACCTCTCAAGCTGCTGTCATCAATCAACTCTAGATCGCTGCTGGTGGTGTTAATCTTGCCATCGCTGTTGCGCTCCTCTACATCATCGGATGACGATGCGACACGGACAGCGATTGTGCCAGTGGAAGGGGGTGGGGCGGTCGGACCACCGACGCGGAAATTGGCTATAGTATGCAGGGCGCTTGAAATTGAGCGTACATTATCTTCCGCATGGTCAATCCCTGTTGGTGCGCCGTTGTAGTTAACGTTTGGGTTAGACAGATGCCCGACCACAGGGCAACTGCTGGGGCAGTTGTATGCCATGACGGTGCGCCAGTTATAGCTAGGTTCCCAATGCCCATAAGAGTGGTCGGTGAGCGGGTCGCCTTGTGCGTGGCGTGGATCGTGCTCCGATCCCATATTGTGACCAACCTCATGTACAAAGGTGTAGGAATCGGTCACACAGTCGGCGCGGGTCACGCCAAACGCCCAATCGGCAAACCCTGCGCTAAGGTTGCTCATCAAATAGGCTTTGCCACAATAACGGCGATCGGCTTCTTCAACGATTAGATGCACAAGATCGGCTTTGTAAGTGTCGCGCAACTCATGAAGCGTGTCCATGACCCCATCGTTTGTTTTTTGTAGGCGGCTGAGATCGTTACTCATGTTGCTGGAGGCATTGTAATTAACCTCAACCGTGTGGACTAAATTAAGCTGGGTGTTGACTTGGCTGTTTTGATAGACCTGATTCGATTTTGCGACGCCGATGTTGATCGCTGTGATGGCGGCCGATGTGCTGCCGTAATATTGGCGTGCGCCATCGGTGTAAGCAACCAAAATGTCGATCGTTGTGCCGTTATCGTTGACCGCTCGATTTTTGGGCGGGCTTGCTGGGAGATAGATGGGAATCGGGGGGGATTCTTCCCACGCACCGTTGGGGTCAACTTCTTGAATCAGATAGGTTCCATCAGGTCGCGACTTGACCTGATACTGTTTGCCATCCGCTTCGATCCAGCCAGCTAACAGACCGCTGTGAATGCTGAATAGAACTGAACTATGTTTGGCTCCATCCACTGTGCCGCGCCAGAGCATTTGGTCATTGGCTTGATAGCTGATGTCTAGGGGAGTGGCGAGTAGTTTGGCGTCTTCAAATAGGTTGAGTCGAAGCGGGCTGCGGTTGCGCATGTTGGACAGTGTCACTTGTTCGATGTTGGTGGTGACGCTGCGGCTGCGGAGGATGCGTTCGGATTGAATTTCGGCCGAATGTCCCTCCTCAACCGTCTCAAAAAGGGTCGTCTGCCCACTTGCATTAAGCAACTGAGGCACGCCGAATAGCATCAAAAAGACAAGCAAAAGGCTTATCAAGATCAGCAGTAGTGCAAAAGAACGAACAGAACGTGTTTGCATGAGTTTCTCCTATTCTCTTTTAAAACTAAACCAATAAGTGCGCCACAGTGCGTGAAAGTAAAGTTGCAAGTGGCGCTTTGCAAAAACAGGCACAGGAAAGAAATAAGGCGCTTTGGGATCTGAAGGAGTTGACAACACCCCCACCTAAGTTCCCAGATGAGGCCCTAATGTAGGAGAGAGGAGAGAGGACGCAGAAATACAGTACAAACAAGAAAGAGGTCGTTGCCTGTCACTTTCTCCGATGCAGATAACTACCTGCCCTACAATTGAGCAATTTATTAAACATCTTTCCTGAAACAGGACCTATTTCCTACAACGATCAGGTTTGTTGTAAGAGTTGACATAACTTTGGATCAGTAGGATCAGGAGTATGTAGCAAATCAGGCCCGCCTACAAAGACAAGTGAAGTATCAAGACATCTCAAATTATTTGATTTGAGAGATTGTCTAAGTTGCCGTAGATGTGGCTATTGTCAGTACATGCCCCGATTCTTTTTGTGTGGACACGCTAGTCAAGGGAGCATGTTGATTTCAGTCTACAGCGTGCTTTGTACACAAAGCGATCAGCATTTTTGATTGCCATATATCAGGATTTGCTGATATATGCACCATTTGATACGCGATCAAGTGGATCACATAAAGTTTCGATCAATGAACCTCAGAGGTTTGTTGTTACCTACTCTGGTTTGTACATAAAAACCTTTGAGGTTTTCGTCAATGACTACTTGTGATCTACTTAGTTGCTTAGGTACATTATAAATTAAAAAGTGGGAGTCTGTCAGACTGGCCTTCGCAGGATGACAACTGGCTAAAACTTAGTCTTAAGGCGTTGCGAAAACTTAATTTGTAATGTAATCGTGTCGACAATTTAATCTTAATATACGCTTCTGAGTTGTTTAGGTAGTTGAAAGTAACTCACTGGTAGTTTGGGCATGAGGATTATCTAACATGTGAACGTTCGGCCGCGTTTCTGCTGCCAAACGTAACATCTGATTTTCCCCACCCTATCTTAGAGGAATAAGTATGTATCGGTATGTTTGGGATAATATGGAACAGGGACACCAAGCTTTATTGCTATTGGGGATGGCGCTATTGATGCTCTTTGGCGTGTTCTTGTTCGCCAAACCTGAGCCAGATCAATCAGTTAGTGCCTCGGCAGTTGGGTCGGCCGAGGGCATTCAGGTGATCGTGAGCGCTTCGGCCGAAATGGCAGTTCTGACAGACACCGTGCGGGCGTATGGGGGGGATGTTATCGAAACACTGCCCATCATTGACGCCGTTGTTGCATGGGTGCCACATCCACGCTTGGGTGAATTACAGGGGGATGAACGTGTTGAAAACGTACTGTTAGACGCACCTGTGCATAATCGCAGTGATTTAACCGTTGCCCCTGTCGAGTTGATCATGGAGGAAGCAACCGACACAACCACCTATCTTAACCATGTCTATTTGCCCCTCATTGCCTCAGACAGCAGTTTGTCCGCATCCGCTGGCGACCGTGCATTTGAGGTCGACATTGACATAGACCCAGAGCAGCTAGAAACTAAAACAAATCCACATACGATGTTGGTCTACGAAGACGCGCTGCACGCCGACTGGCAAGCAGACGGAACGGCGGCATATGATTTGAGCGCGACTAAGATCCTGACGGATGAGACAGGTCACTCAATGGCGGTTGACTTTGCAACGGGCTGGGATAGTCTGACGCTGCAACACGCGCAAGGCGTTTCGCTTGAAACGTATGACACGATTAGCTTCTGGCTAAACGGTGGCGAGTTGGGTGGGCAGCAGCTTTGGTTGAAGGCGATCTCGGCCGATGGCGAGTGGGGAACCTCCAGCACAATTATTATTGCAGAACAAGATGAGTGGCTTTACTACGAACTGCCGCTCACCGATTTGACCGATGCAGATTCAATTTTGGGGCTTCAGTGGTTCAGCCTGAGTGATACGACGCAGCCGACTTTTTATCTAGACAATATCCGTTTGGTCAATCAATCGCGCCAAGATGCTGATGAGCGCAGCGCGTGGGACCAGCTAGGGGTTGGATACCGATACTATTATGGAAACTGGAATAGTTTGCCAGATTTCGGCCGAATGACCCCCCGCTACAGCGGCATCAACGATAAATTTGATAACGACGTAGCGGACCGCAGCGGTTATTATGCCCTTGCACAACGTGGCTACATCTACATTCCACAGGCAGGACCTTATGCTTTTTACACAGAATCAAACGAAGGGTCGAAACTATATATAAATGAACAGCTTGTTGTTGACAACGACGGCCTGCATACAGCGCAGGAACGTTCGGGACACATTGTGCTGACTCAAGGGTTCCACCGTATTGTGGTGACCTATTTCCAAAAAACGGGCGGACAAACGCTTAAAGTGTCTTACGCTGGCCCCACAATTAGCAAGCGCGAAATCCCTGCGGACGTGCTGTATGTCAAAAACCCAACGGCCGACCCAGGACGCGGTACGATTTTACGTGAATGGTGGAACGACATGGGTGGGGTAGCTGTCTCGAACCTGACGGGGAACCCAAACTATCCTAAATATCCGAACGGGTTTGACTATCGCGAGGCGTTCAACACACCTTCTAACTGGAATAATAATTATGGAACGCGCATGCGTGGCTATGTTTACCCACCTACCACAGGCTGGTATCAATTCTGGGTTGCTGGCGACAATCATGCGCAGCTTTATCTCAGCTCAACC
Organism: Promineifilaceae bacterium (SeqCode); assembly: GCA_049614105.1. Lineage (GTDB taxonomy): Bacteria > Chloroflexota > Anaerolineae > Promineifilales > Promineifilaceae > CALECP01. Next base: position 4,546 of record JBMZDF010000108.1, on the reverse strand, counting down.
GCAAGTGCCGCAGACAAACAGCGTATTGCTTACACCGATGCGTCAACAAGCGTAAACCAGTGGACAAAGTATGCGACCCAAGCGTCAGCACGCATCTATCTTGAGGCGGGTGAACGGTACTATATTGAAGCGCTACACAAAGAGGGGGCAGGTAGCGATCATCTGTCAGTTGCTTGGCAAGTGCCAGATGGGACTCGTGAAGTTATTCGGGGCGAATTTCTTTCACCCGTGTTGAAGCGTCGTGCGCAGCAGTCAGACCCCTTGGGGTATATTGGCGGGCTGGGTCTTAGCCAGCTTAGCGAAACGGGTAACGGGATTAAGGTTGGCGTGATGGATACGGGAATCGACTATGATTCGCTTTCGTATGCGTCAGGTAGACCAAGCATTTATTGTCGTGGGGCGCTTTCATACGGCCAGATTGATGCAAACACGAGCCATGTTGACCGTAATGGACACGGCACATTTATGGCAAGCATCATGTCGAATCGCCGTGTAGAAAATGGTGAGGCAATCGGTGTTGCGTCGTCCTCAATGCCAATTGGGTTCCAAGTGCTTGATGAAGAAGGCAAGGGCACAATCTCACGGGTTGTTTCTGCGCTGAACTGTGTCAAAGCAGTGAACGATTACACCACGTTTGACATTGATATTGTCAATTTGTCCCTGCAAGGTCCAATTTCTGGCCCCTACTGGCAAGATCCAATGAATCAGGCGGTTGAACGCTTGTGGCATGATGGGGTTGTCGTTGTGGTTGCCGCTGGCAATACGGGGCCGAGCGCAGGCTCGATTACAAGCCCGGGTAACAACCCGCACGTGATCACCGTCGGTGCTTACACTGACAACTATACGCCTAGTGACCCATCAGATGACTTTATACCGCCGTTTAGTGCCGCTGGCCCAACCGAAGTTGGGTTTATCAAACCAGACATCGTCGCCCCTGGCGCACATTTGGTTGCGCCACTGCCGTCAGGATCGCGCTATGCGCTGAATCCAAACACGGTTCAAACGAGCGGCGGCCTGTACACTGGCTCAGGTACTTCTGGCGCAGCCGCGTTCACATCAGGCGTCGTGGCGTTGATGCTGGAACGCAATCCAAATTTGACGCCCAACGAGATCAAATATCGTTTGATGGCTTCGGCCGATCCGCTCATCTCTGGCGGCGTGCTTGTCTCTGACTTTGACTCAATTGTTGATCGACGCGGACACTTACAAGCAAGCAACGGCCGCATGACCTTCACAAATCTCAGTTATGCAACCGATGCAAGCACACAGGCCGAAACCAACTGGTGGGATGTAACCCATAACGGGGACGGGGCGAATGCTTACGTGGATTATGATCTGACATTTGATGCCGTTCAAGATTGGCAGTCAATGGATACGCTTGAGATTGATGCGACAGTGACCTGCTGGAACTGCAACGGCCAAAAGCTGTATCGAGTCTATTTGTATGATGATAACGGGTGGTACAACGCTGGCATCGTCGATACAGATCAAACGGGAACGCTTGCCCGCATCTCGTTTGCCAACATGGCGAACCGTGACAAGGTATCAAAGGTCAGGATTCGCGTTTATGCTAACGATTTTAGCGACCTAACAACGGCCGATGCCAGACAACGCATCGCGCTAAATCACATCGTTGCGTTTGATAGCACGAAGCAAGGGTTTGATGGAGAACTGACGACTTTCACCATTTTCCAACAGGGGATGGGGCGCATCGACCCTGTAGAGGCGGTTCTAGCTGCCCACACGGGCGAGGCGAACGGCAATATGGAAGTCGGAAACGCCTACTATGGCCCCGTTGTTTATGACAACGCCCGTCGTGGCTATATGCTCGTTGACGCCAATCGAAACCCGCTGCCTGAACATGAAGATTTCTTCTGGGACGGTGGTTGGCTATATTCAGGCGGTTGGTTGTACTCAGGCAGCTATGCGTATTCAGGCGGTTGGTTATACTCAGGCAGCTATGCATACTCAGGTGGCTGGCTGTACTCAGGCGGTTGGTTGTATTCAGGTGGTTGGCTGTACGGCACGAACTACTTTACCAATAGCGCCTTTTACTGGAACACAAACGATTATTGGTCAAGTACGCACTATTGGTCTGGGACAACTTACTGGACAGGTATGGTCGGGGGCGATTACTAACGCTCAATCAGTTGGGTCGCTCACAAAAAGAGCTTGAACCGTAGGAACGCATGGCTGAGAATCATATTTCGGAAATTAATTTAAGGGCGTGGACACAGCGTTATGATGATGTGGGTCAGACGTTGCAACTGGCGGAAGATGCGATGCAGCTTGCCGTCAGTGCTGGCGATTGGCTGAATCAGGCGCTGAGTTTACGCACCCAAGGATACTGTCATGCGACCAACAGCCATTACAAGCAAGCGTTGCTGTGTAGTCATCAGTCGTTAGAAATTTTAGAAACGTTGGGAAATCAAAAAGAGATTGGCAACGTGACGCGCACGTTGAGCCATGTGAATTGGGTGCTGGGTGATTATGCGGCGGCGCTTGATTACAATTTACGCACCCTGCATGCGGCACAGGCGACGGGCGATCGGCAGGCCGAAGCACATACCTACAACAATATCGCGATGCAGTATGCGCGGCTGGGCGATTTTGACAAGGTGGAAGAAATTTTATGTCATTCGCTGGTGCTTTGTCAGGAGCTGGGAGATCAGCGAGGGATGGTGCTGGGCTACAACAATTTGGCGATGCGTTATTTTTCGGCCGAAAATTACCCCCTCGCCCTCGAAAACGCCCTAAACGGCTGGCGAATTGTTGAAAAGACCAGTATGGTCGACTATCAAATCGGGTTGCTTGATACGTTAGGCCAAATCTACACAAAGCTGGAACGTTACCCAGAGGCGTTAGAACATCTGCAAAAAGCGTGCCAAATTGCGCGAGAGGGCGAGCTGACGCGCGAAGAGATGTATGCAGAACTACATATCGGCCGAATTCATTACCAACGTGACGTTTTCGATAAAGCAATTATTTGTGCAACGATTGCGCTTGATCTTGCCCGAACGCTTGAAGGCGACCAAATGCTGTTGGAGTGTCACGAACTGCTCGCATCTGCCTACAAAGCGATGGGGCAACCTGCACGGGCGCTTGAACATCATGAACAGGTGCTTGCCCTGCATCGCAGCGTGTTTGCCAACGAGCGGGACGATAAATTTGCCAAGCTTGAAGTTCGCTACCGCACAGAGTCGGCGCAGCGTGAGGCTGAAATTTATCGCCAGAAAAATGATGAACTCCAGCATGAGATCGCTGAACGCAAAAAAGTCGAAGTGGCGCTTGTACAGGCGAAAGAGCTGGCCGAGGTTGCCAACCGTGCCAAGAGCCGTTTTATTGCCAACATGAGCCACGAACTGCGCACGCCGCTTAACGGAATCCTGGGCTACACACAAATTTTGCATCGGGACAAACAGCTCAGGACGGATCAGCGTGAAGGGTTGGACGTGATCTATCAGAGCGGGTCGCATTTGCTGACGCTAATCAATGATATTCTGGATATTTCAAAAATTGAAGCGAATAAGGTGGTGTTGGAATCGGCCGAAACGAGCCTCATTACCTGTCTAGAGGGCATTGTTGCGATGATGCGAATGGGTGCTGAGAAAAAGGGGCTTCAACTGTTTTCTGCCATCAGCCCCCGTTTGCCAGAGCGCGTGATGGTGGATGAAAAACGGCTGCGCCAAATTTTGATCAACCTGCTTGGCAATGCGGTCAAGTTCACACAATATGGCAGCATCACCTTTGGCGTGCGTCAGCGGAAGCTAATCGGTTCCTCAACGGCGGTGCTGAGGTTTGAGGTGATTGATACAGGTTGTGGGATTGATTCGGCCGATATTGAGGCGATTTTCATGCCTTTCGAGCAGGTTTGCCACAACGACAATCCACAGGCTGGGACGGGGCTAGGGCTGTCGATCAGTCGCGAATTGGTTGATGCGATGGGTGGAACGCTCAAAGTTGAGAGCCAGCCTGATTCTGGCAGTCGATTCTGGTTTGATATTTCGTTGCCTGTGGTGCAGGTTGCGGTCGCTGTTCCTGCGGCCGATTTGCTGATAGAGAAGCTGCCGAGCAAGTCAGAGTTACGCCATTATCTGTCATTAGTCGAAATGGGCGATCTGTTTGCCTTTCAACAAGCACTTCGCGCCCTGCTGCTGAGCGATGAGGCATACAAACCGTTTGTCACACCGCTGATGAACTCCGCCAGTCTCTTTGATGAGCTAGCCGTTCTGAATCAGCTCAACGCCTATCTAAAACAGGCGACGCAATCTGACGTCCCACGCTACCTGCCACAATCCCCTGTGCGTGTGTACAACTCAACGCTTTCCGCTTAGATGTTTCCAAAATAAACACAAAAAAAGCCATATTTTAAGTCGGTCATAAAAAGTTGCGAGCAATAAACCTCAGAGGTTTGTTGTCGTTTGCTCTAGTCTGTGTATAAAAACCTCTGAGGTTTTCGTCAATGACTATTTGTGGCACACTTGAGTAGGGCACAAAAAGTTTCGATCAATAATCAGACGCCCCAGCGGGGCGTCTCTACAGGTTA
>JBMZDF010000107.1:0-14206 GCA_049614105.1 Promineifilaceae bacterium (SeqCode) | reverse complement strand
GCGCACGATTAAGTAGAATCGGCCGCTCCCCAGCCTTTATCGATGGGCAAATCGCATCTGTTGCCGCAGCAAATAACCTCATCCTTGTTACCCGCAATGTCCATGACTTCATTAATTTTCAAGGCATCACCATCGAAAACTGGTTTGAATCAAAACAACAACAATAATCATAATAATTTTGAGCAGGTTCGCTGGCGTTTTGACCTACACTACAACGTGATTAGTGGCGTGATGTGTTCTTAGGGTTTGTGGCTGGCAGTTCGGCCGAACCACAAACCGAGCTAAATGATGCTATGGAATGGGCCAATAGCTGGATACGCACCCGCGATGGACGAAATCGAATTCAATGCACGTGGGTCCTTACCCACAACATGCGCTCTGTGCGTAAGCAATTAGCCTAATAATCTATCTCAAAACAATTGGTACAAATGTATTGTGTTGAGAGACATTATTTGGATCAAGCCATTGTTTCAGAATTGGTGCAGCAGAGCTTTCGCTTTCATCAGGCCGAATAAGCCAAAAGCCTCTACACTCATTGTTACTTGGTCTGTTGGGGTCATCTTGCCCTGCAGCAGTTTGCTGCGTATCACATTCGTTGTCATAAAGTTGCCAAATAAAAGCATACGATAATCCAAATTGGTCAGCTGCTGATAATGTACCTTCTATTCTCCACGAGGGGTGAATACCTTCAGGGGGGGTCACTGGATCGATTTTGCGAATTGTTGCCTCGCACTGAGCTGGAACGACAGTTGGTTTGTGAAGTGTGGCGGGTGTTGAGACTCTAAATGCTTCACCAATATCCAAACTGAACCCAGCAAGTGGGATCTCGAATTTCACACATTGGCCCCTATAGACAAGCCCACGCATATTCTGAACACCATTTGATTCAATCAAATCATAAAAGTTAGCTGGTGTGCATGTAGGTATACACCAGCTAACAACATCATTTGCGTCTAGCGGGGTTAAGTCTTGCGATGGCAACGAATCTTCGTTTATAAGTCGAACGCTTGCGCCACATACTGAGGGCAACGTTGCTGGACCGTGGACAGTTCGTAAAGTAGCATGCCTGTCTTGATAATCTAACATTGCGCCTGTGGGCAAAATCATAGAGGGGCACGCGCTATTTTGAAAGCTTAGACCACGTAGATTTGATGTACCATCCCATTCGATGAGATCAGAAAAGTCTGCCTCGGTGCAGTCTGGAGCGCACCATGTTACAACTTCCTCTGAGGTAAGTGGGCGGTTTCGTTCTATCAGGCCAAACTCTGATATGAAAATTCGCTTTCGGCCGATTTCCAATGGATCAGGTGTAAATTCCTGAATTGTCTGCAATGCAGATGTTAGATCATGGTGAACACCTGTTGCTGAACGCGCATTCAAGATACTGTCCCAAGCAGAATAAGCAACCATATCAGCATTGATGTATGGCACAACCCCGTTGATGAACCGCTTTTGCCCATCGATACCAACGATACGGTTGACTTCAACTGCGTGGAGCACCTGAACACCATTTGCGTTCCCTATCTCTTGGCGTGCTAATTCAACCCCTGTTTGTCGAGCCTGTAGCCAGCGGATGAGTTGTTGTTGATCGGCCGAACTCATTTCCGCATTCCAATCGAACTCACCATCATCGTTTTGATAAGCTGCTGCAACAATACTATCCCCTTCCCAATGTTTTAATATAAATGTCTTGTTCTGGCCTTGATATGTGGTTAGTAAATACTTTGTCAGTTCGTAGAAGTGCTGTTGTTCCACCAGAAAACGATCCTGAGAATAGTGTTCTTCTAATGGATACGGGATCGCAGGACTATATGTTGTCAAGACATATGTTGAAAATGACATCGTAAACAATTGACGAAATGCGGCAGTTTGCGCCAACTCGGTCAGATTAGTAGGAGGGGTGTTTGGCCATAAGTTGCCATCATGATCAGGATAAATCTCGGTTGAACTATTGTCACCACCTAACGTCAGATATACGAAAATGGCATCCGCTCCAAACCGATCAATCGCTTCCGCACCTTCAATGAGATAATTCTGGTTTGTAAATCGATATTCACCATCTACATGAGTGATCCCGACTTCGAGTTCTGGTGAGAATGTAGGCGTTGTTTGCGTTTCACATGTGCCGATAGGTGCTTCAAACCAGACGGTTGCGCCCTCAGTAGAGGGAACCGTTTCCCATTGAACATAGGTTGTTATATGATTATCTATTTGGATAATTGGCGGTGCGACGAGAAACCCAGAGCCACCCTGATCACGTAGATGTGTTGCCAACACGCCATTGTTGTGTCCAGATAACAACCCCCAGTTGCCTGCCCCCAACAAAGTGTTAACTTGATCGGTTGTGATACAGCCAGAGATGCCTTCCTTGGCAGTGATGGGGCTTACACCAACCACGATGGTAAGCAAGCTGAATAGCACTAAGTGCCATGTATGTTGTTTGAACATATTTTCCTTTCCCGGACTACAATGCCATAACATAACTAACTTCTAAAATAGGTTTTTGGCATCGCAATCAAATTTATATGTACCGATAGAGATTGTTCATACTCAGAATAAGGTAGATGCTTGGCTTCTGCTGACAATACAACAGGCAGAACTCTTGTGGATCGCATCTTCTAATCTTAGAACATGATTTCCCATAATGGTGCAAAAGCAAAGCCCCGTACGGTCACACACGACCGTACGGGGCAAGTAGGAGCAACTGTGCAAAACCTCCCTAAATACCTCCCTGAATACCCCCTTTACACAGTTGCTGTAGATGAATCAGTTATTGACGATGGCGGCGCATGCGAATGATGGTTGGGGTGGTGAAAAACATCAACAATAGCGCAGGCCAAAGCACACGTGATTGGGGACGAGTCGTTTGGTAGCTACTAACCGTCACGGCCGATTCAGGTCGATGTGGTGCTATGTCGATAGTAGTCACGATAAACATCGGCCGCTCCATCTGAACGACAACCGTGTTTGCCGTGCTGCGTGCAGGTTGCCCATCGCTTGTCGCCGTTAAACTATAGACGGGTGTGCCGCCTGTCTGTTCAACCATGACAAGATAATCGCCACCAGAGGTAGGTGAAACGGCATAGGTTCCAGACCCTGTCAGCATAATGGCTGTGTTGGGTGTGTCGGGAGACCAGATATACCATTGCAGATTGCCCGATGTAATGTTCATGTTGAATGTTAGTGCCTCGCCCGCTTCGGCTCGATAGCGATAAAATGTTTGCGACACCGTTTGTGCGTAATTGGTTGGTGCATAGTTAAAGTAGACCACCTGATAGTTACTGCTACGAACAGAGCCGCTGAATCCCCAGATAACAGCACGATATGCACCCGCATCTTCATCCGCAGGCAGTTCAAATGATGCGGCTGTTCCATTGAGTGTTACTGGGATGTTGTCATCAACAAGCGTTGTTGTGCGTATCATTGGGTTGTTCACATGCGCCGAATGGCGATACAAGGTAGCCGCCGCATAGGTGACGGGCGCATCACCAGCGAGATCAAACGTGACGGTGCGATCACTGTTGAACTGTGTACCATTTGTAGCTGTGATGATCAACCCACTTTGGACGTCGATGTTTGCAAGCGGTGTGTCAAGCGTATTGTTTGTTTCATTGCTCTCGGTGACGCGGTTTGTACTGTCTCCCATAATGTGGAGCGCGTAGTTGTTACTTGTTGGAACCCATTTGCCCTCTGTCTCAATCACGTTGAAGCCGGGCATAAGTGACGATGTTGTGACCGTCTCCGAATAGACTTCATTGCCATCAACGATAACTGAGAAGTAGGTTTGCACCCCATAAAGAGCATTGCCAGCAACAAATACACGTACCGCAAGCGATGTAGGTGTACCAAAATGAACAGCATCGGGATCAGGGAGTAGAACCTGATCGACTAAAATTTCCCCTGTTTGTTCTGGTTGCGTAAGCGGCGGAAGGCCAAAGGCGGGTTGCCACGCTGCCCCCTGCCAGAATGTTTGGACAACTGTGGCCCATGTTGGCGTGTTGCCACTGCGGGTCAGCAGTGCATAGGGTGTTGGGTAGCCTGCTTGTGGCTGTTCAACATAGTGGGTGAGTTGCCACGGCAAGTGCTGAACACCTGCGTCAACGTGCGCTGTGAAGGGTGCAAAGAGCGCCAGCCCAACACGTTCGGCCGCATTGAAATCCCAGAAAGTGCTGCCAAAGTAAGGAATCCCTGCCCGTCGCACAGTTCCCAAAACAGCATCTTCAACCGCAGATTTCACATCATTGGTCGCGCTAGTAATGCCAATATCCCCTGCGAAGGCGGCGGCAAGCTGCTGCATAAATGCGCCCACATCCACTAAGCTGTCAGTGTCACCCAATGCCCAATCAGCTTCCTCAAATGAGGTGTCATGAACTGCGCTGTTTTGTTGTGCCGTTTGGATAGCAGCACGTGTGCTGGCAAAGTTTGCAGTAAAGTGGTTGTTGAGGATGAGGGAAAGCGTATCCAGTTTTGGTTTAATTGCAGACAGCTTGGTTGAGTCTACGATTGTCCAGAGCGCGGGGTGAGTGATGCTGCCGTTTTCGATTTGGGTGAGCGTGCTGTCGTAGGCATTCAGGATGTTTTCGGCCGAAACCACCGCCGCATCACCAACACTTAACGCATTCAGCGCGGCCCCAAACAACGTCTCCGCAATATACCCATAACTCGGCGAAACAGTTATGACCTTGGCATATGAATCGCCATCTACATTATCGAGTTCAACCAATTCCTCCAGCGTACCTGCAAAACAGTGTGTCAAATCAAGTACGTGCAGCGGTGTATTGCCGTTATCCGTGCCGATTTCTAGCATTTGGCGGATGTCGTGGGGTGCGATCACGGACTTGGTGGGGTGAATATCGGTATAGCCCGGGTTTGAGCCAATCTCAAACGTCATCCGTGTGTTGCCGCCGTTAGGGTATGCGCCATCTGGCATTACGAATGTTCCATGACCAATGAAGTGCAGCACCGTTTGGGTATCTGCATTGGCATGGTTGGTTAATGCCCAGCGCAGGAAGCCGCCAAGCTGTGCGCCATCTGTCATGTCGTATTCGTGGATACTGGTGTCGAGCGTGCCGCTATTGTTTGGCAAGCCACCGATAGGCGTCAACACGCCATTCTGCGCAATGTAGACTTGCGTGTCACCGTAGCCATCAAAGTCGACAAGGATAACGGCCGTTTTGTTTGTCGCCCCATCTGTTGCTGTTGTAATGTCACTTAAAATCGCTGGCACATAGCTGTTGATTGACAGCACAGAATTCGGGTCGTTATCGGCCGCAATCATATAGATCGCCGTCAATGAGGTTGTAGCCCCGCACGTTAAGCCAGTTGCTTGCAAATTTGCAATTCCGTTTAACCACGCGGTAAATGCCGCATTGTTTGGCGCACACAGCGGGCTGTTGCTGTACGCAAAAACATTGAGGTTTGTGAGGTTAACCAACGTACTCGGCAGCTCACCCGTAAAAGCACTGTGGGCAAGATATAGTTCAACCAACTGCGTCAGGTTGCCCAACGTTGTCGGCAATGAACCTGTAAAATTGTTCCCTCCAAGGCTCAGTGAAAGCAAGTTTGTCAACTGACCGATTTCGACTGGAATCGTGCCTGAAAAGTTGTTCCGTGAGAGAAGCAGCATTTGCAGGTTTGTTTTGTTGAACAGGTTTGCGGGTAGCGTTCCGCTGAACTGATTTGCATCAAGGTTAATCCAGAGCAGGGAAGCGATATTGAGGAGCTGGCTTGGAAAACTTCCCTGTAAATCGTTGAATGCAACTCTAAAGCCTTTTAATGACTGTAAATCTTGAAGCTGGTTCGGCAGTGTCCCTGTCAGTCGATTAAAGTTTAAATTCAGGTCAGTCACGGCCCCGTTTTCGCAGGTCACGCCAAACCATGCACAGGGGGTGTTGGTTTGTAGCCAATGGTGGTTGTTGACCCAGCTTGCGCCGTTGGTGTCATTGTAGAGTGCAACAAGCGCGTTGCATTCGGCGACAGGAATTTCGGCGACGTTGGCGCAGTTAAAGTTTTGATTGAGCCATACCGCATCGGGGGGGCGTTGCGTCACGCCGTACGTGCCGTTGGCTTCAAAGAAATCGACATCGCCGTCATTGTCAAAGTCACCAGCGGCGATGCTGAGCGTTGATCCGCTGCCAAGTTGCTGCCCGCTGTCGGTAAAGTTGCCTGCACCGTCATTGAGCCAGATGGTGTTGAAATTTGTGGGGGCGTAGTTGCCGAGAATGAGGTCAATATCGCCATCGCCGTCCACATCGGCCGAAACCACAGCCTCACTTGACGCATTACTCAACACCTGATTGCTCGCCGTAAAGCCACCCGCACCATCACCCAACCACAATAAATCGCGGCGATTCGGGTCGCTCCCTTCATTATGATTCGCAATATAGATGTCAAGGTCGCCATCGCCGTTTGCATCGAATACAGCGACATCTTCGCTGTCGGACATGCCAAGCTGTATTGTTTTGACAAATGTCCCGTTGTCGTTGCGATAGAGCCAGTTGCCGTCGCCGTTTGTGTTGATGACAACAAGGTCGGGATCTAGGTCACCATCCACATCGGCAAATGCGGCATCGACTGTGAACTGTGTTGTCCCAGCTTCGATAGCTTGTCCGCTGTCAGTGAACGTTGCGTTGTTATTGTTGAGGAAAAGCTGACTGCCGCCATCTTCGCCGTTGCCGAAAAAGATGTCGAGGTCACCGTCGCCGTCCGTGTCGGCCAGCGCAACGGCAAATGTGCCGATACTGCTGAACGTTTGGCCTTTTGTAAATGTGCCATTGTCGTAAATCCAGATGGCATTGACGCCCGCCTGAATTTCAACGAGGTCAAGATCGCCATCATTATCTAAATCGCCAATCGCAACACCTGTGCTATAAGCCCACTCATCAGCCAGTGGCGTACCTGATGGGAATATCCCTGTCCCGTTACCCAAGAAAACAACGTTCGTTTCACTCGCACCGATTCGGATAATGTCGAGATTCCCATCGTTGTTGAAGTCGGCGGTTGCGACCTTATAGCTGTTGACGGATGCAAAAGTTTGCCCGCTGCTGGCAAAGAAGCCTGTTCCGTTGAGCAAGCTGTCTGCAAGAAAAACATTATTGTGGGCAGGCTGCACGTCTGTGTTCCAGCGCAAAATGTCTGACAAACGTACATTGGTCAAGACGCTTGCATCGCTATGCAGAACGGGGTCGCTGGCAAACCCAAGCGTTGTCCAGTCGATATTTTCATGCCAGAAACGGTCGCCATCACGCAGGCGTGTGAACTGGTTGGCAAGAATCGCCTGAAACGTTTCGCCGACAACAGCCCCGTTCGCATGATTTTCGGCTAAACCGCCAATCCACAAGTCAACAGCCTCAACATCATTGTTATAAGCCGCTGCCAAATTTGCTTGCAAGCTTGTGTCGCTAGTTATGCTGGCAAATGTGGTTGCTGCGGGCAGGTTGAGCGCACGGCGTGTGTCATTGTAGCTAGCAAGGCCGTGATCGCGCCCACGTTGGATGTTGAGTGAGACCAGATCCAATCCGCCTGCCCCAGGAGGGCCAAACAAGAAGTTACGAACATCATCAATAATCAGCGTGTCAATCGCCTGGGCGCGTTGGGTTATCAACCCGCGCAACACAGGTTCAATCCCGTCTGTTTCGATCAGGGCATTATTGAAAAAGGCGTTGCGGAGCGCGACGTTGCCGTTGAGAAGCGTGCTGCCGTTCGGTTCGAGACGTTGCAAGTTTGGTGAGAGCATCGTATGACCGACGCGGAAGGCGGCCGTTGAAAATTCGGTGGCAATGCTGGGGTCGATTGACGCATCGTAACCGCTGTAGGCTGGTATCGTTGTGCTTCCAATAAGCAGCGGTAAAAATTCAGCATAGGTGATAATCTGGATTTCGGCCGCAACCAACGCCCGCGCTCGCTCAAACAAATCATCCTCACTCATTGCAGGATTAGCTGCCCGCAACAGCGCAACCAAACGATTGTGCTCACGCATCAACAAGGTATGCATCGCTGTGAGGCCGATTTGCTCATTTGAGCGCACGTCACCCGCTGCGAAACAACCAACATTGTTGAGCGGGCCGATACATTGGCTTGTGTCGTCTTCTTTGGGAAGTAGGTTGTGGGGGCCAGTTTCTAATTCGGCCGAAAACTGCCCACCACCTAAATCAATCCGCTTCCAATTGGATCGCGCTTGCGTTGACCCATAAACCATCGACGCATCGATCCAGTGCGTAAGCACGTTATCATGTTCACGCGGGTTGGTTGTTCCCGTGCCAGCTACAAACGCCGAGCGGTGGAATCCAATAAACCCTGGCGGGTTGAACAGATCGCCACTGTCTATGACAGGCACATTAAATGTGTCCGCACCGTTTTCTTCGGTAAGGTCCAGATCGTGATCGAGCACCTGACCCCATTGCCAAAACATATCATTGATCGGGATTGTGCTTGGGACAGGCTGACTTTGCGCAGCAACATAGTTACTGACGCTGCGTGCGCTGGGGAGCGCGAGCGGTATGGTAAGACCGCCCCCGCGTGGTTCAGACAGCCCGTTTGCATACCCGCTGGGCGCGAGACGGATCAGTTGTGTGTGTGACTGTCCATAGGCTGGGTTAGCGACATTGTTGCCGCTACCATCTGGCGTGCGAAATTCGGCCGAACGTAACCCTTCGGCAAACATTAACAAAGGTGCTGTCAATAGAGTGGTAACTAGTGTAAGTAATATTAGACGCTTCATCTACCCTTTCCTAAATTTATCGTGACAGTTAGATCAAATATGGCGATCCATATGGGCAACTGTTGACCCATACCAAGGTGGTTACCTTTTGACATGTGAAGAACTCCTTCTATAAACTATAATGATTTCATCTACACCATTAAGTATGGTGCAAAGCGTTTGCTCTGATGCGAACCGATGCGAACGTTTTTAGTGGAAAAATAGTGCAATTTGGGTGCAGATGACGCGATCAAGGGGTTGTAGATGGACAATGTACAGTTTGAGAAGGCGATCCTTGCAGGGTGGCGCAATTTTAAGACCCTCTATCATCTAGGTGCGTTGCCACTTGGGGTATCACCTGCGTGTCAGGCAATCGCTTTTGGTATGCGAGATGTTGCGGCCGACCGTGGGTACAGTGTGAGGGCGATGCTTCAGGCGAGTTTGCGGATGTTATCGGCCGAATTGGCCGATACTTTGTCAAAACGTTATATTGAAGGGAAATCGGCCGAAGCAATCGCACAACAATACATTCTTGAAAGACGAACTATCGAGAGACGCATCCAGAAGGCGGTCAAGACGACCAGCAAGTGGCTTGTTACCGCATTGCAGAGTGAAGCGACTGGCAAAGAACAGTGGGATCTCGCGGTTGCCGTCCGTTATGCAGACCTATCTGATGCAGAAAAGCAAACGGCCCGTTATCTAGCCCTTTTCCAAAAACCAGAGCAAATCACCTTCATGGCTAATACGGCCACCTTGGAGGTGTTGCCCCACATACCGGCCATAGACCGTATCGGATTATTGCTTACAATCGAGGGCCGTATTGATGTCATCCCACAAGCAAAGGCTTGGCTAGTTCAACAAAGCAGCATAGAAGAAGGCCGTCGCTGGCAGACGAGCATTGCACAGCTATATAAAAACAATACGTTGCAGGCTGCCTTTCACTGGCAGCAAGCGGGGTCTATGCTGCATTCGCTCAATATTCTCTGGAAACAACGACTACTGCTTACAAAAGATGTGCCGTTCCAGCAGTGGCAGACACGCCTGCAAGCAATCGATGAGCAATCTTTGGCATCCGTAGCCCGTAGCAAATATCACATTTTGCACGGTCACATTTTGCAACGCTGTGATGAACTGCAACGGGCGCTTAATTCGTATGAGCTAGCCGAAGGGGAAGCCATTCGGGCTGGTAGTTTAGAGCTTCAATTGGAAGCGATGTACCTCCAAGCGCACGCCCATCAAGATAGTCAGCCTGAATTCGCGGAGATTATTCTCAATCGGATGCTTGAGTTAAGCGAAGGCATGCATTCCGTTTGGATGACTGCTGGGTTCTCGCTACTAGCATGGTTGTGTTTTGAGCAGCGTTGTGAGTTTGAGCGTGGTCTTGCTTTTTTAAAGCAAGCGAATTCGATTGCGGAAGACGCACAATTCTCGGCACGGACACAATCTGAATATCACAACACATGGACAGAATACTATCGACGCAACGAAACCGCACAGGATAATGAAAAATATTTACACCATAGCAGGCTAGCATATCGGCACGGACTGGAATCCACTAATTCCTTTTGGAGAGTGCAAATGCACTACAACCTTGCAGTTGCTCGCTTGCATTGCCGTCAGCCAGATATGCTTAACGTTATTCAACAAAATTATGAGCGCTGTTTGGATGCCGGTGCGGAAGAGTTAGCCGCGAAGAATCGCAATATCTTGGCTAGCTATTACGCGAATGTCACGAAAACGTTCGATCTGGCCGCTGAATGCTACAAGGAAGCCTATCAATGCAATAAACGACTGGGCAACAGGCGCTCGATTGCATCAGATTGTCTTGGCACTCTTTTTGCATTAATGAGTTTGGGCAATGTACGCGAAGCGCGTGCTTACTTTGACGAAGGCAAACAAATTGCCACCGAATTAAAACATCAGGGGCTGCTTAAAGAGTTCATCTGGCATGAAACATGTTACCCAGAATTACTTGAACAGCTTCCCCCTGAACAAGATACTGCGATTCAGCATGTACACTTGAACGGAAGCATCAATAACAAGACGTATCGTGCGCTGACTGGCGTCTCATCAAAAACAGCTTCAAAGCATTTAACGGCGTTGGCCAATTTGGGGATTTTTAAACGAGAGGGAAAAACTGGGTCGAAAGTGCGCTATGTGCTTCAAAACACAAATGGTTGTGATTAGATAGGAAACAATTAACCAGCTTTTCTCACGGAGACGCGCCAGCGTGTGCCTTGTGTGCAGGGATTGTCAACGGCATCGCAGGCACTTGAGCGTTGGCTATTGCAAGTCGCGCTCACGCTGAGTGATGCGGAGGAAGTGCCGTTTCAGGATTTGCTGCGGCAGCCGTTTCTGTTTCCGTTCCGTTTTTCGTTGGGGTGAGGGATTTACGGAATTCGGCCGAATTCACCATTGAGCGTCAAGGGCTGGGTTTGAATATGGTGCGGTTGGATTAGGGGTGTTTTTCGGCCGATAAACGAACTTCTCAATAGATTATAGAAAACTGACACGCTTATTTGTCTGAGTCGCCAGCCGTACTTCCCTTATGGTTTACGTGGCGGGGGTAGCGTTCACACTCACAGATATTTGGCAAGACACCGTATCATGTTCTAAAAGCGCCCTAACGCAGACAACCGCAGATTAGTTGCATGCTTCGCAGGTAGTTGCACCTGTTACACTATTGCATGTTCCACAGCGTCAACGAAATAAAAAATAAATCTATCTATCCACTCCCCCGTGCTGTTGTTGGTTTGAAGCCTATGCGCCACGCAACGCCGATGCAAAAATGCTAAGCAAATGACGCGTGGGCTAGGGTCCATCTGTCCCCAGCTTGGAACGCAACCACGCCTTCGCTAACGTCTTGCTGGTATGCAGTTGCTGATCCGTTGCCGTTTTTGTTCAAAATTCCAGCCTTTAGGATCGCCTTGATATAACGATGGATTGTCGCGTTGCTCACTTGAATAAATTGCGCTAATTGTGTCGTGGTTACTGTTTGGTGCTGACGTGCGAAGTAGATAATTTGTAACTGCTGGTCAGCGAACTCAGCCTCTAACTCAGGATATTGTACAGCCAAAGTGAAACATGCATTTGCCAGCGCCATCAGATTGCATTCTTCTGCATACCGTTTGGCATGTGCAAAGTAAGCTTTCGCTTCACGCGACTTACCATCATTAGAGAGCGCCTCTGCTAGATCAAAGCTAGTTGACGATCCTCTGTGCGCTTCACAATAGCAAGATGTAGCTCGGTGAATGCGCGAAACGTTGGGTTGCTGGGATTTGCCGCTTGCAGGTGATTGAGCGCTGTTTGCTGATCTTGTGTTCGACTCGCATATTGTGCAGCGACTAACTTTAGCTTTGTCCAATCATTGTTTGATAGATTTTGAGGGTCGTATGCTTCAATCGTGTTTAGCAATTGATTGAGGGGAGTCGATTGCAGTAAATGAGTTGCGTGTTTCAGTAATAATTCGGCCGATTTTGAATACTGTCCACTCTGAAATAGATAACTATGTGCATGCCAGATTTCGCCCTGCTGTTCCATCAAATCGGCCGCATGATGAAGCCAACGCTGCTGTTCTTCGGCCGAAAACACCCCCTCACCCGCTCCCCGTATGACGGAACCTGAGTTCCCAACCTTCACGGGGACATCCAACAATCTGCTCAATATACGGCTTTGCCGCCGACCCGCTACTTGATGATGCTGGCACAACACTCAACAACGTGCGCCTCGCCAACATTCTTCAATGGAACGCAAACGTTGCGCTGGCAAATGATGACGTGCTGCTCGCTGGCAACTTGCAACCCTTTTCATGTAATGATGTGGATGAAATCCCATTTCCCGAATGCGAGGCGCTGGTTGTTCTCTATGTTCAGGCCGGTGGCGATAATTGGACCAACCACGAGGGTTGGCTTGAAACTGATACAGCTTGTAACTGGCATGGCGTTACCTGTTCAAATGGACATGTTTCTGAGTTGAGGTTAACTAGCAACAATTTGATCGGCGTAATCTCATCCCATTTAGGGGATCTTACCTTTTTGCAAGTATTGTTGCTTGACCGAAATCAATTACATAGTGAAATACCTTGGCAACTTGGCTACCTGACCAACTTACAATCTCTCTATCTTAGATATAATCAATTAACTGGCACAATTCCGCCTGAGCTAGGCAATCTAACTTCATTACAGATACTTTACCTCTATGTGAATCAGCTAAGTAGTTCGCCAACTTACGAGAATATCATTATTGATAATTCCCCGGGCTGGGATACGTTAGCAGTCAACGTGCTTTTTTTTGCAAAGGAAGTACTTTGTCCTGTGACGCTGGAAACACTAGCGGTGCAAGGGTTGATTGATTACGTGAATCGTGTGGAACGCATCGGCCGAAGTTCTGGCGTGAAGCTAGCCTATGTGTTGCCGACGATGCTTGATCGTCGCCTCGCGCAAACCCCTGAAATTCATAACCAACTGAAGCAACAATTTGGCAATATCCTGTGTGAACCAGTTCGCAGCAATGTTCGTTTGTCTGAAGCACCCGCATTTGGAGAAACTATTTTTGAGTATGCGGCCAATTCACGCGGTGCAGTTGATTATGCTAAGTTGGTCGAAAGAGTCATAGCAGATGAGTAAACGGAAAAGCCTCCCCCAGATTGATGATCTGATCAATCCCTCCTCGCAACACCCCCCCGCTTCCACTCCACGAGAAGCAGATAAGCCCAAAACCATAAAGACAGAAAAACCGAATAACGGAAAAGCAAAAATAGATAAATCTAAGGTGACGCTTTATATTCCCACAGACATGGCTGAGCGATTAGATTTTGCAACAGCTCAAGCACGAGTTTTTACAAGAGGGTCAAGATTTAAGGCGTCAAAATCAGAAGTTGCAGAGGTGCTTTTGACTTATGCCTTGAATGAGATGGATAATTATGGGAAGGACAGCCAAGTGATCAGGCTGCTGGAAAGGCTAATAGAGCAAAAGAGGAATTGAGAAAAGACAGAGATATTTTATCTTTTGTTACGTTTCTCTGTAAGCTACCCAAGGCTAAAGCACTGGGGCTTCCTGCCCCGACTGCCTAACGGCTGGTCGTGTCTGACAGGCATAGCAAACAACATTGTTAAACTCAACTCGTAGAGGAGTTTACTTACTTTATTTAGTTTGCTTAATCTCTATTGATCGAATTGGGATTTAACTGTACGATTGTTGGCACTAGAAAACAAAAAACGCGCCCTTATTTTAGTAGATAGATGCGCGTTCTTTTTAACCTTATAACTCTGCACAGGGCAGGGCAATGTGTTTGTTTCCATATGGTAACAAATCGCCCAAATGTGTCAATAGGACAGAGTGTTAAAAGTAGGGAACTTTGGCACATTTGACACGATTAGGAACCGCTAATCACAAACGAGAACTGAATAAAAACCAGAGGTCAGACGACCAAAGACAACATGCTAACGGTGTTTCAACTGTTGTTAGCAACTGTTCTGCGTCTGGTGCTTTTTCCAGTTGTGCCAAGTC
>JBMZDF010000106.1:0-14369 GCA_049614105.1 Promineifilaceae bacterium (SeqCode) | reverse complement strand
TGTGCTTGCGACCTCTGCAACAACCGTCTCAGTTTTGACAACGGCCTCGGCTGTCGTTTGTGCTAAGGTGGTGTCCGCTACCGCTTGCTTTGCAGTTGCCACTGCTTCTTCCGCGTCTGCAATGGCGTCCGCAACGACGGCTGCGACGGGTGTAGCCTCAACTGCTGGGGCTGGCTCTGGGGCAGCAGCGGCGGCCGCTTCAATTGCGCGGCGTTCCACCTGAACCTTCAAATAGGCGTTGAGCGCGTCAAGGCTTTGGTTGACAATCGCTTTGGCTGACGCATCAACTAGACGTTGCCCCACGCTGGCCATGCGACCGCCGATGCGGGCTTTACCCGCGTAAGTGCAAAGCGTCGTGTCGCCTTGTCCTGTGAGCGC
Source organism: Promineifilaceae bacterium (SeqCode) (assembly GCA_049614105.1). Lineage (GTDB taxonomy): Bacteria > Chloroflexota > Anaerolineae > Promineifilales > Promineifilaceae > CALECP01. The sequence continues at coordinate 13,991 of JBMZDF010000106.1, read as the reverse complement.
GAGGTTGCCAGTTGCTTTGACAAAACCGGGCGAACCTTTTCCGTCTACGGCAATATCGTAGCTGGTTGGCGCGATGATGTTGGACAGTTTGATTTTGCCCTTGAATTTGCCCTGTACAGGGCCAACTTTGATTTTGAGCCTAGTTTGGTACTCGTTTTCGCCAATCTCGACAACGCCTTCGCCACCAGGCATGACAGAACCAAGCACGTCTGGGTCTTGAACTGCTTCCCACACCAAATCTTGCGGGGCATCAAATGTATATTCGCCTGCTAAATCCATAATGTCTCCATTTAAGCCTTTGCGTAAGAGTGTAGACAAATTCGGCCGATATTTCCACTAATCACGTATAAAACGCACAATCAGGTACGCATTTTCGTGATCAACGCCTGTTTCATCTCCCATAATGCTTGTGAAAGCGACACGTGATAAATATGTGGGTTCAAAAGACGGCGAACGCCAGGATCGAGATAACCCAAATCGGCATCCCGCTGGGCGCGTATGTCACCAATGGATGGCGTTCCGTAGGTTCGTTTTCCATTGTCCAAAATAGTTACGTGGAGCGGCTCGATTTTTGAGATTTGCTGCCGCGACAAACTGCGCTGCATTTCAGGCTGCGTTGGATGACGCAGCGGAATGGTGTCCCAATCGGCCGGATTCTCATGGCTGAGCGTTAGCAGATCGGCCGTTGCCAAACCACGCTGATCGTAAATACGCCATGCTCGTTTGTTGCCAGGATTTGGCACTTTGTGAGGGTTCTCAGACAGCTTAATCGCAGGTTTCCACTCATTTGCGTTTTGTGCGGCAACGAGCTTATAAACGCCACCGAGCGAAGACGCCCCGCGTGAGGTGATGAGCCGTGTGCCGACGCCATACACCAAGCGATTGAGAATCTGGTCCGCATCCATTTGGTAATGGACTGCCTCATCCCCAATTTGCCGCACAATCTGCGTAATCGACATCTCATCCAAACTGTCAGACAAAACGATGTTGACATCCTCAAACCCTGCTTGGTCGAGCAATTTAGCTGACTGAACGGCCAAATAAGCCAGATCGCCCGAATCGAGGCGAATCCCGACGGGACGATGCCCTTTTGCGCGTAGCTTTTCAAAGACGCGAATAGCGTTTGGAACGCCGCTGCGTAAGGTGTTGATCGTATCGACAAGCAACAGACAATCATCTGGGTACAGATCGGCATACGCTTGGAACGCTTCCAACTCGCCTGATTCGTCTCCCGCCAGCGCCATGAATAGCTGCACCATCGCGTGGGCGTGGGTTCCCTTGGGCGGAATGCCGAGCGCGTGCGAGACGCCCGCGTTGGAGGAAAAATCTGCCCCGCCGATCAGTGCTGCGCGTGTGCCGGCATTGACCCCGCGTTCGTGTCCGCGCCGCATGCCGAACTCTAACATCGGCCGATTACGACCCGCCTGCCGAATGCGTGCCGCCTTGGTTGCGATCAACGTTTGGTAGTTGAGATGGTTGAGCAGGGAGGTTTCGAGAATTTGCGCCATCAACAGCGGCCCCTCAACCACCGTGAGCGGAACATTGGGATGAACAACGCGCCCCTCTGGAATGGCGCGGATGGTCAGCGCCCCAAAGTTTCCATTGTCGCGCAGCCAGTCAAGAAAGGCTGCATCAAACAAGGGCGTTCCGTTTGCGCCCATCATGCCGCGCATTTGCGATAAATCGTGCTCGTTGAAATGCGCCGTTTCCATCCAGTTGAGCAACCATTCTAGCCCTGCGTTGATACAGTAACCCGCCTGATGCGATCCATAATTGGGGTTGCTACGATAGAAATGATCGAATCGCACGCGCTGTTCATGAAGCCCCGCATGAAAATAAAGCTGGGCCATAGTTAGCTGATACTGATCGGTGTAAAGAATGCCTTCGGCTAATGATTGTTGCTGTTGGTTCATGATGTATGGGGGATTGTAGCGTTTTGGCTACAGATTAGTTTGCGCTCGCCCAGTAGAGTTTACCCACTTTAATGTAACGCTGCTATTTGCTTGATTAGAAACGCGGTTGTGTGCAGAATACAAGTTATGTTGCGATTTATAGGTGTTTTCTTGTGTGGACTTGTCCTCTCTTTAGCCGCGTGTACGAGCGGCGTGCGTAATTCGTTGTTACCAGAGGTTGAAACGGTTGTTGCGCCAGCGTTGGAGATTACGGAGCTGGCTGAATCGGCCGAACTTGACCAAGGGTTTGCCACGGCCGAACCCTTGGTTGTTGAGCATCGTGAGACGGGAGGGAGCGGGCTGGATTCGGCCGAAATTGCGCCAGAAGTAGACGCCGCCAGCTTTGTCAGCGAAGCGCGGGCGCTTGAAACAGCCAACGACATCGCAACACAACAGCTTGTGATGAGTGAAATGGTTTCGCTTATATGGACAAATTATCTTGACGAAACGGCAAACGGCGTTGACTGGCAAGCCGTGCTTGAAGACAACCAAAATAGTATCGCGCCACTTAGCGACGCCGATTTTTGGCTAGCGATGTCTGACGCGCTTGCGCTTTTGGAAGATCGCGATGCCTACTACATGTCGCCGGCCGAAGTACAAGCATATGAGCAAATGGTTCGCGGCAAGGAAGGCAAGGCTGGAATCGGGATCGTAACGATGCCGCGACCTGACTCGCAAGACGCGCTGATCGCGTGGGCGATTGAAGGGAACGCCGCCTATACAGCGGGAATTCGCAGCGGCGATCGATTGGTTTCTGTCAACAATGCGCCTAGCTGTTGTAACGAGTATGGTTTGCTGCATGGTGGCTTACGGGGCAAGCTGAATTCGACCGTGATGCTGACTGTTCAGACGGCGAGTGGGCCAAAGCGTTGGATTCAGGTTCGACGCCAGCCGTTGTTATTGGCCAATTCAGTTGAGGCGCAGCGTTTTGGTGAGATCGGGGTGATGACGATTCATTCGTTTGTGGCGGAGACGACGGGGGAGGAGGTTGAGGCTGCGTGGGAGCAGTTGAATGCGCAGGGGGGATTGAGCGGGTTGGTGGTTGATGTTCGGCCGAATACGGGCGGCTTTGAGGAAGAAATGAGCCAAGCGCTTGGGCTGTTTCTAAACGGCAAAGTCGGTACTTTTCGCAATCGTCAGGGCATTGTGCCTCTAAACGTCTTTGGGCAGAATCGACACAGTTCGCAATCCATCCCGCTTGTGGTGCTGATTGGGGAAGCAACTGGCAATCAGGCAGAGATTTTCGCAGGCGTTTTGCAAGATTTTCAGCGTGCCACGCTTGTGGGTGCTGCCACGCAGGGCAAACTGACGTCGATTTTTCCACACGATCTGTCTGACGGCTCACGTGTTTGGTTGCCTGAAGATCAGTTTGAACGGTTAGATGGAAGCAGTTGGGCAGGCACAGGATTAACCCCCGATGTGCCTATCTCGCAAAATTGGTCTGATATTGGTTGGGATGACAACGATTTAGCTTTGGCGGCTGCGATTGTTTCATTGCGAGATCGATAGTGTGTCACAAAAAACTTGGCGATTTGTTGCTATCCACGCTGGTCTGTGCATAAAAACCACTGAGGCTTGCGTCAATTTATTAAACGGACTAAATTCCGCTTGTTGACAGTTATGCCACTATTATTGTAATCTTTATCCAACCTTAGTACTAGTTGAGGTAAGATAGCTTTTATGGGACAGAGTCATCAGGCATGTAGTTAACCTGCAAATAGATATGATTTATACTAATTGCCGTCATTAGATTATCGATTGTAGCAGGTAGGCTTGGCACTTGGATCAGGTTTTAAGACAACGTTTCCATCCAGTCTAGTCTACTTGGTTGTCAGTTGCGATGACTCCAGTCTCAGGGTAAACGGGACCGCCTTGGCGGTCCCGTTTTGCGTCCCATACAGTTTGCTTGCTTAGGTAGATCACAAAAAGTATTTGACCGCAAAAATGGTTAAACAATTAGCCACTTGCCAGACTCATGAGCCGTTTTTGCAAAGCGCCACTTGCAATTTTACTTTTAAGAACCTTATGTGGCGCACTTAACGCATAAAGGAGCATGACGGATAACCCGCCATGCCCCTTTAGTAACCTAAACAGTGAGCTTCCCTTGTTTGTTAGTAAGCGCCTTTGCCTGAAATAACTGCCGGAATCGTTCGGAATAAAATTTCAATATCTTTCCGCAATCCTTTCTCACGGATATATTGCAGATCAAACTCAACCCATTGTTCAAAATCAAGGTCGCTGCGTCCTGAGACTTGCTGGAGACCCGTCAATCCTGGCACAACCGCTAGGCGTTGTTCTTGATAAGGGGTGTATTGTTCAACTTCAGATGGAATTGCTGGGCGTGGACCAACGAGGCTCATATCGCCAAACAAAACGTTGAAGATCTGGGGCAATTCATCCAAACTATATTTACGGATAAAACGCCCAACTCTTGTGATGCGTGGATCTTGTTTCATTTTGAAAACAGGCCCATCCGCTTCATTTTGTGCCATCAAGCGTGCTTTAATTTCTTCTGCATCAATACGCATTGAGCGAAATTTATAGCAAGTAAATGATTTTCGATTTTGCCCAACACGTGTCTGGTGAAACAAAACGCCACCCTTTGAATCAAGTTTGATCGCTGCGGCAACAGCGGCCATCACTGGTAAAACAAACGGGAGAATCATAACGCAAGCTGTGGCGTCGAAGGTGCGTTTTGCAAATCGGGAAAATCTTGTGGCAACCGTTTCGGTAGGTTGCGAGTCAATAGTTGCCCATGCAAAGTTGGCATCAACTTGTGTTTGATCGCTTGGGCGAATGTTAGCTGTTGAGACGCGGCTAGAGAGCAGCGGATTTCCTGTTTTTGGGTTGGCAATCATAGGGTTTTTACCACCAGTATGTTGTGTATATTTGAGTTTGAAGCCACCATCTTGCTATCTGGCAGATGATGTGCATCTGAATGCTATAAGGGTAGGGGAAGCGAACACCTATGAATGAATAGGTTAGTTATTGACGGATTAAGTAGGAAACAAGTAATCATTGACGAAAGATTAACCAGCTTTTCTAACGGAGACGCGCCAACGGCGACGTCTCTACCAGAGAAGACGTTAACGTGTAGAGACACCCCGCTGGGGCGTCTGATTATTGATCGAACCTTTTTGTGATTTACTTAAGTAGATCATAAAAAGCCTTTGACCGCAAAAACGGTTAAACAATTAGCCACTTACCAGACTAATAAGCCGTTTTTGCAAAGCGCCGCTTGTGATTTGACTTTCAAATATTTTTTGTGGCGCACTTAAACTGGCGATTCAGCCACAATTGAGTCAACCATATTGTCAATTGCATAGGTTAGATAAGCAACCTGATCGCGAATTGTGTCAACATAGCGGTCGAGTTTGTTGTCTGTTGCTCTGGAGCGCAGCAGATGTGCGTTGAGCGATAGAATGGTTAGCGGCGAACGAACATCGTGAACCACGTTGCGAATGAGGTCTATTTGCGTAGTTTGACGTTCTTGCAGGCGATTTGTGAGCTGTTTTGTGTTGATGCGGGCCAACATGCGGACGCTTAACTCGTTTGCGCCACAGCAGTTTGCACGGACAAAATCATCAACGCCGACCGCAAACACATCTGCATATCGTTCTAAATCGGCCGATTCAGAATACATCACAAGCGGAATATGTTGACTGTAAGAATGTGCTTTAAGCTGCTGCGCCATTTCACAGCCATCGAGTTCGTTCGGCACATCGTGAATCAATATGATGTCGGGGCGAAATTTAGACAGACATTGCTGCGCATCGGTCTGGCTACACTGTAGAACAAAAGCAAAATTAGTTTCTAGCTGATGCGCGAAAGATATTGTTTGATTATGAGGGGGTGTAATAATTAGAACACACAGATTAGTAGACATGCTAGGTCTCCCATTCCCAGAAAACAATGATACGGCGTGTTTCGGCCGATAAACGACCAAACCCAACGTGACATTGCCCTGTTGAATACCTGATTTTTTCTAGTAGCAAGCTAGATTATCCAACGCTTGGCGACGATTACCAGATTGCTCATTTTGCAAACATAGTATACGCACCCCAATGCGAATCAATCAGCCTGACAACTAAAGTTGACGACGGCCCGACAAAATCACTACCCCTGCCGAACTGTCTTAAGCATAAAATCAATTTCTGGTGGAAGTTCTGGCGAGCCAGTACAGAAGTCCCTATGGCGTAGTGATATGGTCCTATTTTTGAAGTATGTAAATTGCCTCCGAATGGCCTGAAAAGAGCGACTGGCGGCGATGTGGACGTTACAATTATAGCTATGGATTATCTGGAAGCTGTCGACATCGGAAGTGTTGCGCTCGCTGAGACGCTTGCGCCTTATTTGGAGCGTTCAACGCTCAAACATCGCCATCTTTGCCCACGCCAAATTTTAGGCGTGCGGATGGGGCTAGCGGGTGGCGCGGCGCTTGGGATGGACGTGCCGCGTCAGGACAAGAAAATGCTTGTGCTGGTTGAAACAGACGGCTGTTTTATTAGCGGGGTCGAGGCGTCGAGCGGGTGTAGCGTCAACCGACGAACGATGCGGGTGATTGATTTCGGCCGAATTGCAGCCACCTTTGTTAACGTAAAAACCGAAACCGCCGTGCGCGTCGCGCCCAAACAGAACATTCGCGAACGCGCCAAGCTGTATGCGCCTGAAGAACGCCGTCGCTATTTTGCAATGCTGCACGGCTATCAACGGATGCCCATTCACGAACTGCTGACGGTCGAGCCTGTCGAATTGACGCTCTCGCTTAAAGCGCTGATTAGTCGCCCCGGCGTGCGGGTTGACTGTCAACAGTGCGGTGAGGAAATTATCAACGAGCGCGAGGTTTTCAAAGACGGTCAGGTGATTTGTCGCGCTTGCGCTGGCGAAGCATACTATTTGCGAATATCGTAGCGGCGCATGGTGACAGGGTTAAATAGCCACAAAATGCCGAGCAACGGCTGAATGAGCGGCAGATAGCCATAATCTGCGCCAAAGAATTGCCACACGTTTCGGCCGAAAATCTCAAACCCAGCAACGCTTAACCCACCCACAATCACCGTCATGATCGATTCAAAGATGAGCACATAAACGGAGATGCGCCACGCGGCGGCTGGGGTTAACGCCTGCCACCACTTGCCAAACGGCGTTCGCGCAGGCTTTGGCGCTTGTGCCCGATCTCGCGGTTGCTTTGCAAAGCCAATGGTGGCAACGGTGTAACATAGCGCCGCCACCATCGTTAGCCAAGGTGAGTTGCTTGGCTCCTGTTCAAGAAGCTGGAACACAGCACGAAACCCCGTTGAGATCGCCAAAACAGGGTAAGAAACGGCAAGTATCACGCCTGCCGCAACGATAAAGTTTGAAAATGTAGAATTTGAATCGGTACTCATAAAAAATCAGCGCCCTAAAGTGCGCTATAATCGCAAAGGTGTCTAGCAAGTTTGTTAGACAATGCTGATGAGGATAAGTGGCTTATTGTTCAACCGTTTTTGCAGTCAAAGACGTTTGATGGCCTACTTAAGAGCGAAATCAATTAATAATGGATAACGTATAACTGATAATTACCAATTTTGTTGCCTGCGCGACATGTTCTCATTGGTCATTATTCGTTATCAGTTACTAATTATCAATTGAGCAGCTAATCATTTTGGCTCTTTGAGAATTTAGGGACACCCTCCCTTAATCCCTCCCCTTCTGGGGAGGCTAGGTGGGGGTGCTTACTATCAACTCCCAAAGATCCTAATTATATTTTAGGAAATGGCAGGTTCCTACAACCTGCCATCTTTATGTACGGATGACAGATCAAACGCTTACACCAACCGCTCAAATTGAAAGTATACTTTTTGTTGCTAGTGCGCCCGTGCCAGTCAAACGATTGGCGAGAGTGTTGGGCATGAAAGCGGCTGACGTAAAAACGCACTTGTACGACCTACAGGAAGAGCTGTTAGATCGGGGGCTTGATCTACAGTGGGCACCTGAAGGGGTGCAATTGACCTCTGCGCCAGAATCGGCCGAATTGGTCGAAACATTTCTAGGCCTAGGGTCTACCACACGCCTCAGCCCCGCCTCGATCGAAACGCTCGCGATTGCCGCTTATTTGCAGCCTGTGACACGTCCACAAATTGACCAGATTCGCGGCGTGAACTCTGACGGTGCGCTGCGCAAGCTGTTGGCCTTTGGACTGGTGCGTGAGATTGGGCGCAAGGATTCACCGGGGCGGCCGATTTTGTACGGCACTTCGGCCGAATTTCTGCAATATTTTGGCCTCGGTTCACTCGATGAGTTGCCCGATCTCCCAGACGATGTGGATGACCCAACAGACGATTATGGATGGACATAGGTTAACAACCGATCACCCATCGCACTTACTTTCTCCTTTTTTCTAACTTTAGAACTTACGCAAAATGGCGGGGAAACGTTGGCCGAGCCTGCCGAAGTCAACGTTTTGCCTGCCCAAACCCTGTCAAGATGCTCAGGATACGCAAGTCCTAACCTTTTTTATGCAAGAACGCCTCCAAAAAATCATGGCCCGCTCCAACATCGGATCGCGCCGTCACAATGAAGAACTAATCAAACAAGGCATCGTATCAGTCAACGGTGTACGCGCCAAATTAGGCGACAAGGCAGACGCCGAAATTGATACGATCACCGTGCGCGGCGAACCGCTCAAGTTTCAGAAGTATCGCTACATCATGGTGAACAAGCCCAAGGGGATTATCTCCTCTACTGAAGATGAGGAGTCGCGCCGCACGGTGCGTGATCTCGTATCAGTTGAAGGGCATCTGTTTACCGTGGGTCGCCTTGACAAACAGAGCGAGGGGCTAATTTTGCTGACCAACGATGGTATGTTGGCAAATCGTCTGACGCATCCGCGCTATGAACATAAAAAGCTGTATCGCGTTTGGGTTGAACGCCGCCCGACCCGCGAGGCGCTGGAACAGTGGCGCAAAGGGGTGCTGCTTGACGAAAAGATGACCGCGCCAGCCGAGGTGAAAGTGGTTGACGACAGCAAATACACGGTCGAACTGCTAATCGGCATGCGGGAAGGTCGCAAACGTCAGATCCGGCGCGTTGCCGAACTGTTGGGGCATCCTGTGCGCAAGCTGGTGCGCGAGAAAATCGGCCCGCTGCGTCTAAAAGATGTGGAAATGGGAAAATGGCGCGACCTAACCGAACGCGAGTTAAAATCGCTTTTCAAAGCGGCTCGAATCCCGTCGCCACGCGAACGGCATTTTGTCAAAAATAAACCAAACATAAAAGGGAAACGACGACGTTGAGCAGTTCTACCAAATTTCCAAACATGATTGCGATTGATGGCCCTGCGGCCTCTGGGAAAACAACCATCGGCCGCTTGTTGGCGGCCGATTCAGGCTATCTGCTGCTTGATACAGGCGCAATGTATCGGGTTGTCACGCTTGCCGTGCTGAATCGCGGGATTGATCCACAGGATACACAAGCCGTCGCTGAAACGGCACGCACAATTGAAATGCAATTGCTGCCCGTGCTAGACGAGGCAGATGGGCGTGATACAACTGTTTTGCTTGATGGAAAAGATGTAACTTGGCAGCTACGCACGCAAGCGGTTGATCAAAACGTGTCGGCGGTGGCGCGTGTGCCAGCAGTGCGTGAGGCGATGGTTGCCCAACAGCGCGAAATCGGCCGAAATGGAAACGTCATTATGATCGGTCGTGATATTGGGACGGTTGTGCTGCCCGATGCGCCGCTCAAGCTGTATGTGGTTGCTTCGGCCGAAGCACGAGCGCGGCGGCGCTGGGAAGAACGTCACAAACGCGGTGACGAAACAGGCTACGAAGCGATTTTATCCACGCTCAAAGAGCGCGATCGAATCGATGGCTCGCGGGCGCATTCGCCTATGGTTTCGGCCGAAGACGCCCACCTGATCGATACAAGCGACCACAGTCCGCATCAGGTGTTACACGAGATTTATCAACTGTTTGAAACAGCGTAAGGAATGGGAAAAAGCGAGCCTACATGTCGTTGAGGCGTTGCGCAGATTGTGAACGAATCGTTTCGCTCACGGCGCGTAGCTGCTCAACGGTGGCGCGTCTGTCTAACGCAAAAATGCGTGAGCCAAGTTGTGTGACGGTGCGTGCCATCTGCGTCATTTGGAGCAGTGCGTTTGGCTCTTGATGCGTATTGACCGTCAGCGTGTCGCTGTCAGCTTTGGTTGCCAACACCTTGCCACGTGCGGCTAGTTTGAGGGCGGCCAGCGATTGCTCTAAGCGCCAATCACCGTTTGTGGTGTCAACCCCAATCGCCGCGATCTGCGACTCCTCAGAGAGACGTCGGCCTGCAATGGCGGGGGTCATTTTGAAGGGGTCGCCGTGATTCGGCCGAAAAGCCAGCGTGACAACCAAATCAAGCTGTGGCGCACCAAGCGCACATCCTGCCGTCAATGCATCAATTTGAGCAATCGATGAAATCGACTCGGCCCAAAGCAAATCTACGCCGCCCGCAGCCAGTGCGCTGACCTGTTCCGCAACCGCATTAACCTGCTCTGCATACGAAACATGATTCGACATCAAGCCAATGCCGCCAGCAATCGCGGTGATGTCCTCGACATCTGCGAAGAGGCGTTTGGTTGCCGCAACGGCGCGTTTGTTGACTTCCTCAACCGCGTGCGACAGGCCGATATTTTCAAGATGTAATCGCCCAGCGTCAAACGTGTTTGTCAAAAAAAGGCGAGCACCAGCGGCCAAATAACGATCCCGCTGTTCAATGTGTGTGTGTGTGTGGAAGGGAAAATTAGGTGAAGCAAGATTATGTAGTGCATGCAGCATTGCACACAAGCTACTATCCGCGACAACCACCTGAGTCCGTTGAAGTAGTGTTCTAAGCACAGCCATGTTGTTTCCTACAGCTACCGTAACGTCTGCAGCTACCAAATACCCGATGCGTCCAGTTACTCTAATATAAGAATCTACTTTATATAATCTGATTACTAATAGCAAGAGGATGGTTAGATTTACACGGTATTTGCATTTTACTTACGAAAATACATATGCTTATCGCCTAATCGTGGGTGGATACATTGTCACAGGTGTGATTTGATACACTCCGAACTGACACACAGCGTTTTATAGCAAGTTGCATTTGGGCGTTTTAATCAGGCGATATGGCATGAATGGGTAGTGAATGCTATGATTGTTTGCTGCAAAGACAACTTGCAGTTAGTAGCAAACACAGCTTAAACCAATCACATAACAGGTCGTCAGGTGGCTGGAAAAACAAGCCACTTCGCATTGATCGTCAACGCTTGGCCTCCTTATTTAGGGTAGACTGTTCCACCTCCCATCAGCATTCCTAAAATTGTGAGTTGCTAATCACTGAATTCACGGCCCAAAACAGATGATTTTCAGGGGAAGGCCTTTAGCATGCAGCAGACACTTTCCACAGATTTCTTAGCTCAAATCCCCGTTGGGATCTATCGTCTCGACCAAGATGATAAGGTCATATATGCCAATGATGCTTGGCTGGCGATGCATGGATTTGCGTCGTTGAGTGAGGTGGTGAATCGGCCGATTCACCTGCTCTATCACGATCAAACGGTTGCTCAAGCGTTGCGGGACACGGTTTCAAAACATGGATGGGCCAAAGATATTATTGTTGAGTTGAAACGGCCGAATGGCGAACATTTCTGGGCGTCGGTCTGTACGCTTGCGTTGCGAACGGATGACGGTGTCTATGCTGGGCGCGAGGGCATCGTCAAGGATGTGACGGAGCGGCAAATCCATCGGCGGATTGCTGAGGCGATCCCTGCGGGCTATTTTGCCGTTGAACGTTTGCGTGGGGTTGATGTCTTGATCCACTGTAATCCTGAGCTGGCTAATATGCTTGGCTTTGATGGATGTGAGGCGCTGGTGGGGCTTAACGTGCGTGAGTTGTATCATCAATCGGCCGATTTTGAAGATTTTATCAGCCGTATCGATCACGCAGACGAAAACGCGATTCGCCACCAAGAGTTTCAATGGTGCAAAGTGAACGGCGACGTATTCTGGGTTGAGGTCGATGTGAATCTCCAGCGTGATGCCGCTGGGCACTGCACAGGCTGGATTGGCGTTGTTCGCGATCTGAGTAAAGATGAACCGTTGCAGCGTTTACGCAAAGATTTAGGCAACGTCCTGCACACGTTTACAACGGGACTAATCGCCGTCAAGAGTGATATTGACAAGGCGATACTCGCCCTTGGGCCAAACCCATTCCCAAAATCACCGTCTATTTCGATTGAGCACCAGCTGAGCGAACTTGCGCAACCTGTGGCAGAGTTGCGTCGCAAGCTGCAAAAGCTCTTAGACAATTTGAGCGATCGTCCCCAGATCGCAGACACAATAGACGCATTGGCATGGTATTTAGAGGTTCTGACGACAATTGACAGCCAGCCAGAGGTGTTCCGTGCGCAGGTATTGGCCGATTGCGCTGGCAGCGTGGTTGAAACTGCCAGCGAAGCCCTCAACACAAAAGGGGTTCCTCGGCAGCCAATGAAACTGCTGCGAGCGGCCGCATTTGACGTCCTGCGCATTTTCACACTTTCGCGCATGCACGAAAGAATCAGTGATATTTTGCAGATGGAGCATGAATTGCGTAGTTTGCGAGCCTACGTCACGGCACAAACCTACACGGTTGCGCCCCGTGTCGTTGAGGTCGATCTGTGGCGAATTGTGCAACAATCAATGCGCAACTTGCATGATTTTGCAGACAGTCGCGGGGTTGAATTTCGCCCATCACGTCCGCCTTTCACCACGACCATTCTTGCAGATGAACGCGATATAATGCGGGTTGTCACCAACGTGTTGCACAACGCGGTTAAATATAGTTGGTCACGTCAGTCAGGGGTTTGGGTTGATGTCAAACTAATTGCACCGGGGGACAATCTGCTGCTTGAGATTCAGAACTATGGTTTGCCGATCCCGGCCGATGAGATCAACGGCGGGCTAATTTATGAGTTTGGTTATCGTAGCCGTTTATCAACAGATCGCGGGCGTGTAGGGACTGGTATCGGATTAGCGGATGCAAAACAAACGCTGCGACGATATGGTGGCACAATTTCCCTCGACAGTCGCCCTGCTTATCTTGGTGGCGATGCCGAGAAGCGTGATCCGTTTATAACGACCGCAACGATTCGAGTGAAGATGCACAATTGAACGAGAGGGTGTTTGAAAATGAGTAGGCGAATGAGCAGGAAAAAAGCAGTACTTTGGATTGAGGATGATGCAACATATAACCTTCAATATGTGGCGTCCCCCGTGATTATGAACCCGCATTTGGATTTGACGCTAGCCGCGACGGTAACGGAAGCGGTTCATCAGCTAACACGGAAAAATTATGATGCGGTTGTGTTTGATTTGCGCTTGCCACCTGGCGATTTTAATGAGTGGATTAGCATGAAACAATATCTAAACCAGGTGGGAGAACCGCCTAGATTGGGGTTGCATTTGCTGTTAAATTTGTTTCAGTGTGCGCCAGATGAAAAACTGCGCGTGTCGATTCCACAAATGACCAGTCAGGTTGACATTAATCGCGTTGGCATTTTGTCTGTTGATCCCCTAGATGATGTGGGATCAATGTTGCAATGTACGAGCTTTCGAGCCGACAACTATCGTCAGAAACGCGCCGGCATGTCCAGCCGTATTCTACTGAACCTTGTCGAACGATTGGTACAAAGCTAAATCGATACAAAACAAACTCGATCAATAAACCTCAGAGGTTTATCGTTGTCTATTCTAGTCTATGCATAAAACCCTCTGAGGTTGTCTAACGGAGACGCGCCAGCAGGACGTCTGGCCAATTAATTGATTAACCCTTCATCTCATATATGACCGATTATCTCCCCTCGTTTATTGAAGCGCTCGTTGGGCTGCTTGTCTTTGGTGTTTCCCTGCCTACTTTTTTGCTGCAAGTTCCCCCACAGCTATTTGATATTGCAAAACGGTATCCAAGAAACATTAAACGACTTACCCTGCCCGACCAATATTTCTATCACCCTTATGGCATCACAATTTTGATCGTAATCTCGATTGTGTT
>JBMZDF010000105.1:0-14370 GCA_049614105.1 Promineifilaceae bacterium (SeqCode) | reverse complement strand
AGTTAAGGCTGAAATGCATCAACTTTCGGTTAAAACGGATTAATCCTGCCCAGCTGACACCCTGTAACGCCTATTGCGGGGTGCCTGCCTAATATAGCTGAACAAACACCTAAGCGACTTCTTTAACTGCAGTTGAAACCATGGAAGGATAAACACAAACGGCGGCGACTTGCGGCAGAGGAAAACCAACCAGCGGCTGCTTTGCTTTTTGACAAAGCATACGAACCTTATTCGGCGTGTCCATCCCTTCCAAGGTCGTTAAATCGATCATGGATATGATCAGAGAGAGAACTTGCCGTTTGGAAGCTTTCTTAATGCTGCGCTTTGTGAAGCTGGCAGCACGAGATTCGGCCTGAATCTGATCAATTTTAGGGATAGCCGGTAAAAAATAGGCCATATGGTTGATTAAAGGTCAAAGGATACAACGCGTCTTTTGGCGAATTGTTACTTATGCTGACTGAACTGGGACAAACGCAGTCAATAACCATTATAACAGCATGAGTAGCAGATGAGACAACTAATTAAGGCTTTTTGCGGAAACTCCATCGGAACGATGATGATGTCATCGTTTGCTTGATTCTTTCTCAACAAAGCGCTGTTTCCACTCAAACAACTTATTCATTGCTTCAAGCGGCGTCATGGTCAACACGTCCAATGTTTCGAGTTCGTCCATAAGCGGACTTGTTTCAGGGAAAAGCACCATCTGCTGCTGCGTTTTCAAATGGCTAGGTTCGATGGCCGTTGTCGGCGCGTGATCTTCAAGCTCTTTGAGAATCTCATTGGCACGGCGCACCACGTCCCGAGGCAACCCTGCAAGTTGCGCCACATGGATCCCGTAGCTGCGATCTGCGCCACCTTTGATGATTTGATGCAGAAACGCAATACTTTCGCCATCATCAGCAACCGCTACGTTGTAGTTTGCGACGAGCGGCAGCAGGTCGGCAAGACCCACTAACTCATGATAATGTGTGGCAAACAGCGTGCGGGGCTTGAGACGGGGGTGATTATGCAAATATTCGATAATCGCCCATGCAATGCTCAGTCCATCATAAGTGCTTGTTCCTCGGCCGATTTCATCCAATATCAACAGCGATTTACGGGTTGCATGGTTCAGAATTTCGGCACTTTCTACCATCTCAACCATAAACGTGCTGCGTCCCGCATGCAGTTCATCATGCGCCCCAATGCGGGTAAAAATACGATCGACAAGCCCCACCCGAGCGCGTGCGGCTGGCACAAAGCTGCCAATTTGGGCCATCAGCGTAATCATGGCAACTTGGCGGATGTAGGTTGATTTACCGCTCATGTTGGGGCCAGTGATGATGTGGATGCGATCGTTTCGGCCGATATTGATATCATTTGGCACAAACCGCTCAAGCTGCAAACTACGCTCCACAACAGGATGCCGCCCCTGCTCCACAATCAGCGGCATCTCCAACGACAGCTCAGGCCGCGCATACTCATTGGCAACAGCCACCTCGGCCAACGCCGCCGCCACATCAATTTTGGACAACGCCTGCGCTGTCGCAATCAACCGTGTCGCATAAGTCCCAACCTGCTCACAAACTGAGGTAAATAAACGACGCTCAATTGCCAGAATCTGCTCCTCCGCATTCAGAATCAGCGTCTCATACTCTTTCATCTCTGGCGTGATGTAGCGTTCCGCATTGACGAGCGTTTGTTTGCGAATGTAATCGTCAGGCGCTTGTCCTGATTTGGCACGTGTGATCTCAATGTAGTAGCCAAACACCTTGTTAAAGCCCACTTTGAGTTTGTCGATGCCTGTGCGTTTGCGTTCGCGTGCCTCCAAACTGTTGATGTAGTCGCGTGCATGCGCTGACGAGCTCATCACACCGTCTAGTTCACTTGAAAAACCACTGCACATAAACCCGATTTTATCGACTTTAACAGGCGCATTCTCCACAATGGCTTGGCGAATCAGCCCGTGAACCTCTGTACATAAATCAATCTCCCCACCCAATTCAAACAGATCGGGCGCTTCGATGATGAGCTTTTGTACATCTGGCAGCGCTTCAAGCGTCAGCGCGATCTGTTCAAGGTCGCGGGGGTTTGCCCGTGCGCTCACAACGCGGTTGATGAGACGTTCTAAATCCGACACGTTGCGTAACTGTTTGCGCATGTCGGCACGCAGCAGGCTATCTTCTGCAAATGCGGCCACCTGATCTAAACGCTGTTCCAGCAGGTCGAGATTTACAAGCGGGCGCGTCACCCGTTCTCGCAGCAACCGCGTTCCCATTGGAGTAATGGTGCGATTTAGCACACCCAACAGCGAATTTGCCTTTTCACCAGCCAGCGATTCCGTTAGCTCTAGGCTGCGCCGGGTATTTTGGTCGAGCGCCATAAACGCATCGGTGTTGTAATAAGAAAGGCCCTGAATTTGTTGAAGCGCCCCGCGTTGCGTCTCTTTCAAGTAGGAAAGCGCCCCGCCTGCGGCTCGAATAGCAAGCGGCTTGTTCTCGACACCATATCCTGCTAGAGCGGAAACTTCAAAATGTCGGCGCAGCGTTCCCTCTGCAAAGCTACGTTCAAAACGTAAAGTCGGATAATGATAGACGACCTTTGCTTCCTCTTTGAGACTGTGCTCATCATCTGGCACAATCAATTCGGCCGGCTCCAAGCGAGCCAACTCCTCAGTCAACGCACGCCGACTATCTAACTGCGTGACAGAAAATTCACCCGTTGTGATGTCAGCATACGCCAACCCTGCACGATCGCCATCACGCACCACAGAAACGAGATAGTTGTTGCGACCCGAATCAAGCATCCCCGCTTCGATAACAGTGCCGGCCGTAAACACCCGCACCACCTCGCGCGGCATTAGCCCCTTAACGGGCGTGCTGCCGATCTGTTCACAGAGCGCAACTTTATACCCTTTTGCGATCAGCTTGGCGATGTAGCCCTCGGCCGCATGGTGCGGCACACCCGCCATCGGAATTGGGCCACTACGCTGTTTGCGGGCGGTCAAAACTAAGTCAAGTTCTTTTGAGACGGTTTTGGCGTCATCATCAAACATCTCGTAAAAGTCACCAAGACGAAAGAACAGAACCGCATCGGGGTATTGGGCCTTAATATCAAGATACTGCTGGCGGGAACGTGTGGGGGTAGAAGCCATAAAACGAAACCTCTCACAATGAGCGTCATCAAATCAATCGATCTAGCAACGCATTTTCTCCTTAGATTCACGCTATTTTGTTGGATTTAAAGTGGGAATGCAAATAGAAATTGGGAGTTGTGGGGTTGATTGCGGGGAAGCTAACCATTTTGCCAGAAATAATCGACAAAACGGGCGCATGTGCTGACTGCATCGCCATTCAGTTGATGCGAATGCGCTGCGCGACTATCAAATTATAAAAAATCGGGGTTACAGTCTAATTAATCTAGATGGCTAGAAGATAGCAATCGGCCGATTACTCAAAGACTCAGTTAAGGTAACAAACTGTTGCATCGCATGATGGCGCGACGTGCCGCGCAACTGTTCCCAAGCGCGGTATTTTGCCCGATTCACAACATTTGTAAACCCAGGACAACGCCCAGATACATCACCAATTTTCGCCTGATGATAGAGAGAATAAAGTTTTAACTGGTCTTCTTTTCTGACGACTCGTAGCGAACGACTCGTCACAATCGCGACTTCAAACTGTGCTTGTAATGCTGACATACTTTGCTCCAATCTACACGAAGTACTCTTCCACTAACAAAGATTGTACCATGCAGCCCCATTTTGACTATGTCAAGGGAAAAATTAGAGACTTAAGGTGAAACTAACGTGAACGCCAATCCCACTAATTACTGCAACTGCGGGCCACGATGCGCGTATAGTACTTAGATTAGTTTAAATATAATGATGAAGGCGACATACCGCTTTTATCTTTTGGAGCAAACAATGAGTGACACAAACGAACCAAATGTAGACGAAATTAAAGACCGTTTGAAGATTGATATTCCAATCGAGGACGAGGATGATGCGGGGACTGAATCGGCCGAAGGGACCGATTCGGCCGAAAATGACATCCTAGACGAGTTAAACAAAATGGGGCAGCAGTTTGCCGACGCGCTGCAATCTGCGTGGAACAGCGAAGAACGCGCCAGGTTCGAGACGGAAATCAAAGAAGGGGTTCGCATCTTTGCTGATGAAGTCGAAAAAGCGATTCAAGGCGTGAAAGATGGCAACACAGGCCAAAAGCTTCGCGAAGACGCTGAAGAAATGCGCCAAAAGATGAACGCCGAAGAAGTTGGCGAAAAAGCACGCACCAGCTTTGTCAGCGGCCTGCGCTGGTTGAGCACGGAAATGGGCAAGTTGGCAGATCAATTTACGCCAGAGCCTAAAGAAAAATCGCCGGAAGATGTTGCCTAGGCAAATCGCAATTAAGCACCTCAGCAAAACAAGTTTGAGACGCTATGGCACAAAAAAAGCCCGTCATGTGACGGGCTTTTTTTATAGAATTTAGAATTGCCTTGCGGCCGATTCTTAAACGTGTGGTAATACTTTTGCCAAAATCGCAGCCTTTGGCTGTGCGCCAACAAACCGATCCACAACCATTCCGTCTTTGAAAACCATCATCGTTGGAATGCTTTGAACACCATAGCGTCCAGGGGTCATTGGGTTTGAATCGATGTCAATTTTGACAACCGTGACGTTTTCGTATTCCGCAGCAATTTGCTTCAATGAAGGGGCGATCATACGGCAAGGTCCACACCAGGTTGCCCAGAAGTCAACCAAAATTGCGCCTTCGCCTTCTAATACTGCGCTTTGAAATTCTGCGTCATTTACGTTAATTGGTTCAGCCATTGTAAATCTCCTTACAGGAAAACTCTCACATGGGAGAGGATATTGATAGGTTATGAGGCTTAATCGCCTACACTATTATTGATGTGGTTAGGATTGTATCTCTTACCCCATCTGTTCGTCACTTTATCTAGCTAGCGTTAGAATCAGCCTAGAATAAATCACAATGTGTAAAAGAGGTTGTTACAGATGCAGTTAAGCTTATTGGCGTTGCCAAATATCCCAGAAGTTATGCCAGGTGATGATGTGGGACAGTTAATTTGCGAGGCGTTGATCTCGGCCGAAATCACCCCCACGCCACACGACATTATCGCCATCGCACAAAAAATCATCTCCAAAGCAGAAAATCGCTATGCTTACTTGGATGAGGTTGAGCCAAGCGAACACGCACAGCAGTTGGCAACCGAAACGAACAAAGATCCGCGCCTTGTTCAGTTAATTGTGGACGAGATGGATGAAGTGTCGCGCAAGCGGCAAGGCGTTTTGGTGGTTCGTCATCGTTTGGGATTTGTCAGCGCCAACGCAGGCATCGATCGCTCAAACGTGCAGCAGAATGCGCGGGGTGAGCGCGTGTTGTTGCTGCCAGTTGACCCCGATGGGTCGGCCGAAAAGATTCGCCAGACGATTCACGCGCGGTTTGGTGTCGATTTAGGCATCATCATCACCGACAGCCACGGTCGCCCCCATCGCAGCGGCACAATTGGCGTCGCGATTGGCGTGGCGGGCATGCCCGCGATTT
The DNA here is from genome assembly GCA_049614105.1 of Promineifilaceae bacterium (SeqCode). GTDB lineage: Bacteria > Chloroflexota > Anaerolineae > Promineifilales > Promineifilaceae > CALECP01. The sequence continues at coordinate 8,824 of JBMZDF010000105.1, read as the reverse complement.
TGGACAAGCGCGGCACGGAAGACCGCTATGGTTTTGTGTTGAAACATACTGATATTGGCGTTGCGGATGAGATTGCCGCTGCATCTGGGTTATTAATGGGTCAGGCGGCCGAAAGCACGCCCATTATTTTGATTCGCGGTCTGACGTTGCCTGCTGCAAACGGTCGGGCGAGCGACATTTATCGGCCGAAACAGTTCGACCTTTATCGCTAACATTTACAACTACTCATGGATGACAACCGCTCAACTATTTTTGGATTAATTGCCGCGCTTCTGCTTGCCACTTTGGCAGGTCTAGCCACCCAACTGTTTGTGGACGAGCAGCGCGTAGACAGTGCGGCGGGCGTAGCCACCTACGTTAGCATCACAGGAACAGTTGAGGCGATCACACGAACAGCGGCATCGCTTCCCAATGCTGAAGAAACCGCTCTCTTTAATGAGGCAAACGCCACACGCGAACCGTCACAGTATGATTTGCTGTACGCGACGGCCCGCGAGGAATGGTCATTGATCGCCTATGAGCCGTATGATGTCAACGAACGTGGCTGGAGCGAGGGGCGTGATAGCAACCGATCGCGCGGCCGGCGCGGCATAGTTGAGGGTGTTTACAAGTGGGAAATGACCGCTATCGAGGATTTGACTTGGGCCACCGCACCAATTATCGCACCCACTGATACGTTTTTTGTCGAGGTTCAGATGCGCAAACGGGGCGTGACGAGCGGCAGCCAAAATCTAACTTTTCGCTACACCGATCAGGACAACTATTTTGATTTTGGCATTTGTCCTGACGGAGTGAGTTATCAGGTTTGGCGTCAATTGTTGGGGGAATGGACTAGGTTGATCGAGTGTCAGGAAAATGCGACTCTTCGGCCGAATGAAACCAACGCCCTCGCCGTGCTTGCCCAAACAGACCGTTATCACCTCTACGCCAACGGAAACTATCTCGCCACCTTTGAAGACGACTTGCTGGTCGGCGGCAATGTCGGCGTTTCGTTTGACCTGAGTGCTGACCAAACCAACATTTTTGAGTTTGATAATCTGGAACTACGTGCGCCCACTGAAAACGTCGGGCGCTAAGCGAACATTCTGCGCAGATATAGCCAATTTGGTCGATCTCAACCTAACTTCTGGGCCGTTCTGTTAGAAATCGACACCGTTTGTGCGGTTCGGCCGCTTGTTTATGCTTTTAATCGGCCGAAGTAAGCACATCAGTTTCTCAGATTGTTTGCGAAAATCAGCAGGGAGCGTACAATTAATTTGCTAGACAGAAGCACGGGCTTTTGTCAAAGATGTAAATTATGTTATCAACTTCTTTCATTTTTGTCGTGGTCGTCCTACTTTCAGCTCTCGTCGTGGTCGTCGATGAGCAGAATTCAGCACGGGCAGTGACTGTAAGAAGTTAGACAACACTTACACACAGAAACACACAAGCTGCCCACATGGGCAGCTTTTTTTTTGCAATTTTTTAAGCGATCAGCTAGCAGGTAACAAGCCGCAGGAACCAAAAACGACTAATTTTCCTGTCACCTATTGCCCGTCCCCTGAAAGCTATATCGGAGATAAGCATGAAAAAAAAAGGTGCTGAAATACTTTGGGAATGTCTCGTTCGTGAGGGCGTAGACACTGTTTTTGGCTATCCTGGCGGGGCGATTATGCCCGCATACGATGCGATGCTCGACTATCCGTCGATTCATCACGTATTGGTTCGTCATGAACAGGGCGCGTCTCACATGGCAGATGGCTATGCGCGTGCATCGGGCAAAGTGGGCGTCGCCATTGCGACCTCTGGCCCCGGTGCGACCAACCTCGTTACAGGGTTGGCGACGGCAATGATGGACAGTGTTCCGATTGTTTGCATCACTGGACAGGTATTCGCCCATCTAATTGGCGGCGATGCGTTCCAAGAGGTAGACGTCACAGGAATCACGCTGCCCGTCACCAAACACAACTACCTGATTACAGATGTTACACAGCTTGCACCTGCCATTCGGGAAGCGTTCTTTATCGCGAAAAGTGGTCGCCCCGGCCCTGTCCTGATCGACATTTGTAAAAATGCACAGGTAGACTCAATCGAGTTTGAATACCCAGAAGATCCCGTGCTGCCAGGCTATGAACCACCTAAATCTGCCCCAATTGCAGATCTGGAAAAAGCGGCCGAACTGATTGCAGACTCTAAGCGCCCCGTTATTTTGGCAGGACATGGCGTTCTCAAATCAGGCGCAATGGCTGAACTGAAAATGTTTGCCGAAAAGACGCAAACACCTGTTGCAATGACGTTGCTCGGTTTAGGCGGCTTGCCAGCCACCCACCCGCTCAGTTTGGGCATGATGGGCATGCACGGCGAAGCATATTGCAACAACGCAATTCAAAATGCTGATTTGCTGCTCGCCTTCGGAATGCGCTTTGATGATCGCGTTACGGGCACGCTTGACACCTACGCCCGCAAGGCTAAGAAAATCCACGTTGAGATTGACCCAACAGAAATCCACAAAAACGTGCGCGTTGACGTGCCGCTGCTGGGCGACCTTAAAACTGTTTTGACGCAGGCGCTGCCGCTTGTGGAACCAATGGACCATGAAGAATGGCTGGATGAAATTGCGGAATGGCGCGACGACACCAAGCAACGCGATATTGTGGCGTGGCCTGATGACGGTTTGCTCTATGCGGCGCAGGTTATCCGTGATGTTTGGTCACACACAAATGGCGATTCGGTTGTTTCAACCGATGTGGGTCAACATCAAATGTGGACCGCTCAATATTATCATTTTGAACGCCCCTTCCGCTGGCTGACCTCTGGTGGAGCCGGCACGATGGGCTACGGGTTGCCCGCTGCGATTGGCGCTTGGTTTGCGGCCGAAGACAGAAGCGAGCCAGTTTGGACCGTTGTTGGCGACGGTGGTTTCCAAATGACGATGACCGAGCTTGGCACAGCGATGCAGGAAAATTCAAACGTCAAGGTTGTCATTATCAACAACAGCTATTTGGGCATGGTGCGCCAATGGCAAGAATTCTTCTTTGACAAACGCTACAGCGGTGTCAACATGCAGAACCCTGACTTTACAAAGCTGGCGGACGCCTACGGCATCGCAACACGCTTGGTTGAGAAACGTGAAGATGTTGCCGATGCATTGCAATTTGCGGTTGACACTGACGGCCCAGTTGTGCTGGAGTTCCGTGTTGAATTGGAAGAGGCTGTGTTCCCAATGGTTCCAGCCGGTGCTGCGCTGAACGAGATGATTCGTCGGCCGATTCGGAAATAAGCGATAAAGCAGCAAACCGCAAGCGGTTAGTAAACAGTGACCAGTCAGAAGCCTTTGCCTTCTCAAACTAGCCACCCGCAGCTAACACCTCGCGACTAGCAACTGGAGTTTAAAATGCGACATACATTAATCGCAATTGTGGAAAATAAACCCGGCGTTCTGAATCGGGTGTCGTCACTGTTTCGGCGACGCAACTTTAACATCGACGCGCTCAACGTGGGACGCACCGAAAATCCCGACATTTCGCGCATGACGATTACGGTCGACAGCGAAAACGTGGACGCCGCCCGTGTTGAAGCAAATCTGTACAAACTGGTCAATGTTGTTGACGTACAGGAAGTTTCAGGCGAACAGGCTGTTTTGCGTGAGTTGGCGCTCATCAAACTGGATGCGTCGATTAGCAAACGTCAGGAAATCATCACCCTCGCCCAAGTGTTTGGCGCGACCATTTCTGATGTTGGCCCTGACACAATGATTGTGCAGGCTGTAGATCGTCCAACACGAATCAACAGCATCATCGAAGCACTGCGCCCTTATGGCATCATTGAACTTGTACGCACGGGCAACGTGGCAATGCTGCGCGGTCACTCAGAAGGCACGCGCCACACGCCAGGGACAGGCAATACCGTTTCCTATATGGATAGCTAGGCGGGACGCTGGCAAATTATTTCCTCGTTTAAGTGCGCCACAAAAAGTGCTTGAAAGTAAAGTTGCAAGTGGCGCACTTAAGGTTGAGTGAATTTTTAATGACTGCTGTGTATTTGATGCGCAGCAGTCGTTTTGTTTTCAGGTTTCGGCCGAAATCAATGCTATAATCGCACCCTCCTAAATATTCACAAGGTAGAGTTAATATGCAATCTAGTAAAGAAACGCGGTCTGTCCGCGAGTATATTGGTGTGGGCCTCAGCGGATTTGCGATGGGCGTCTGCGAAATTATCCCCGGTGTGTCAGGCGGCACGATGGCGTTTATCCTCGGCATCTATGAAGAACTCATTCAGTCGATCCGTGACGTCACCGAACCCGACTTCATCAAAGCTGTGACAAGCTTCCAACTCAAAGAAATTTTTGAAATTCTCAACTGGCGTTTCCTGATCACCCTGCTGGTCGGCATGCTCGTCGCGATTGTGGCGCTTGCCGAGTTTGTTGGCCGCATGTTGGAAACACAGCCCGCCATGATTTGGAGCTTCTTCTTTGGCCTTGTTATCGCCTCGATTGTGCTAATCAGTCAGCGAATACCCAAGTGGACCCCGCAGCTTATGGCGATCTTTGCCGTCGTGGCGATTGTCATCTTCTTTGCATTCGGCGGCACAGGCGTCAACCTGCCTAATACATGGTGGGCATTTATCCTGTCGGGCGCAATCGCCATTTGTGCGTTCATCTTGCCCGGCATCTCTGGCTCCTTCATTTTGGTGCTGCTGGGCAAATATGACGCCGTGCTCGACGCTGTGCGTGCGCTCGACATCGTGACGGTTGGCATGGTTGGCATTGGCGCAATTGTCGGACTGATTACATTTGCCCGCGTCGTTAGCTGGCTGTTTGAAAATTATCACGACATTGTTGTCGCAACTCTGGGCGGTTTGATGCTGGGCAGCTTGCGCGTCATTTGGCCTTGGAAATTGGACCCCTTTTGCCTCGACAATCATGAAATCTGCACCAACATCGCCCCCGCATTTGACGGACAGTTTGCGCTGGCGCTCGTGTTGATGATTGGCGGCATGGTCGCAATTCTTGGATTGGAGCGCATCGGCCGAATGGCACGTACCGCATAAAACGGCGAAGTCACAAGTGGAAAGTGACGAACGCCTTACACGTTCAACTTTTCACTTTCCGCTTTTCACTTTCTTCTCTACAGCACAAACTCTTCACTAGCAACCAGCACCTAAAAAACTATGAGTTCAAATTACCTCGCACAAGCTTCCGCCCCGATTGACACAATTATTTTTGATTTAGACGATACGCTGATTAGCTGGGAAACCCAGACAATCACGTGGCCTGACTATTTGACGCCCATGATGGTGCGGGCGGCGGGATATTTGAACGGGTTGGGGCATACTGTGGATGTGGAGGCGTTTGGACGTCGTTTCGGCCGAAATATCCGCACCGCATGGGACACCGCCCGCGCCGAACGCACGTGGGAAGCGGTTCACATGGCAGGTATTGCACAACAAACGCTGAGCGATTTTGACATCGACCCCAGCTCAGTTGATATTCACGCGCTGCTCAAAGCGTTTGAATGGTATCCGATGCCAGGCGTCGCGCCTTTTCCCGACACGCACGCCGTGCTCGATACGCTGCGGGCGATGGGGTACAAAATTGGCCTCATCACCAATGCATTCCAGCCGATGTGGATGCGGGATATTGAAATTGAAACGTATGGCCTGATGGGCCGACTTGATGCCCGCATCACCTCTGGCGACACGGGCTTTATGAAGCCACACCCCGCTATTTATTGGCGCATGTTGGGCATGCTGGACAGCCGACCCGATCGCGCCATGTTTGTTGGAGACAGTCCGCGCAATGATATTGCAGGGGCGAATAAAACAGGCATGGTCAGCGTGCAAATTGATCCGGCGCATATTAACAAATCGGCCGAACTCGACATTGAAAACGCCGACTACACAATCACAACGCTCTCTGAATTGTTGCCGATCTTGAAAACGTTAGCGGGATAAAAGCACTTAAAACCCTCAACACTCGTTCCACTGCTCTGCGGTGGAACGCCGCTTTTTCCGCTCTGCGGATTCTTCTTAGATAACACTGAGTCACCTAAAAAAGCTTAAAACCCTCTGGCCGCACCTGCATCGCCTGCTGCATCAGCATTGCATTCATCAACACAATCGCCATTCGCGATTCGAGCGTGACGCCAGCACGAACGCCCACACACGGATCGTGGCGACCCTTATTCAATTCAAACTCAATCTCGTCTAAATTTTTGCGCACCGACTGTTGTTTGTGCAGAATGGTGGACGTTGGCTTGAAACCAACCCGCGCCACAAGCGGCATCCCTGTTGTCATGCCGCCGAGCAGTCCGCCGTGCGAGTTGCGCTGATAACCACCGCTGCGGATCGGGTCGTTGTTCTCGCTGCCGACGCGCTCAACCACGCCAACCCCGTCCCCAATTTCGCAAGATTGCGCGGCGTTCAAACCGCCCAACACGCCCATTAGTTCCAGCTTCAAACTACGATACATCGGGTCGCCAACCAACGCAGGCACGTTGACCGCCACCACCTCAACCTTTGCGCCAATGCTGTCTCCTTTGACGCGCGTTTGTTTGATCAGTTCGCCTGCCTCCAGCGCAAAATCTGGGTCAAGCGAGTGAATTTCGGCATTGAGCAACGTTTGCTGGATGCGGTTGATTTCGGCCGAATCAATCACCTGATGCCCCTGCTTTTGAATCAACGCTGCAAAATGATTGGCCAAGCTGACCTCTGTTTTGAGCGAACCGACCTGATTGATCGATGAGAGAAACACTGTGCCAAACGTTTCCTTCAAGAAAATCCGCGCAATAGCACCGCCGATCACGTCGCTGATGGCGGACCGATAGCTAGAACGCCCGCCGCCCCGCACATCGATAAAGCCGTTCGATTTATGATATTTGACAAGATCGGTATGCCCCGGCCGAACTTCGCCCTTGTCGCCCATAAACTGATTGTAGTGGGCTGACTTTTTGGTGGTTGATAGCACCATCGCGGCGATTGGTTCGCCCGTTGTAAAGCCTGCATCGTAGGCAGAGGTTGCAAACGAGGCATCATCAACCGAGACGGTGATTTCTGGGCCGTTTGTTAAGGCGGCATGATCGTCCTGATAAAGTCCTGATAAAAACAGAACTTTGTCCTTTTCATTGCGCGGCGTGCCGTGACGGTTGCCGCCGGGGCGACGTCGGTTTAGATAATGTTGGACTGCCTGCCGATTCACTTTGAGTCCAGCCGGACAACCAAACACGATCGTTGTAATCGCTGGGCCATGAGATTCACCTGCGCCTGCGACGCCAAATAAAGGACCACCTAGAATTTCCATTTAAGCTCCGAGATAGCGTTGAAGAATTGAAGAATGGTGAATGTGGAATAAAGAAAAAGAGATCGAAGTACTTTATTCACATGCAGTCACCACAACATTTGTTTTTACCTGCGCTTTTTGCGCTGGGTCAATTTTACGCTTCTGCTTAAACTGGTTCAAACTGTGTCAATCTTCAAGCAGGCAACTTTTTTAGTTTTCTCACATATTAGTGGACAATCTGCTGAGAATAGGGGGTTCGCTTTTTTAGAAGTTATCCACTTTTTTGGCAAGTTATCCACAGCATATGGCTATAAAACAGCAGTTTTCGACAGAGTTATCCACAGGTCATCCACGAAACCTCAACAGCGGTTTAATAATAGAACCAGCAAATTTCCGCCCACGATCAAACAGTTTATTCTGAGCCGTGGCAACAATTAGTCGATTTTTGCGACCGGGAATGATGGTGACTGGGTCGCGTCGGTTGAGATGGTTGAGCGAGTGGGTGACGACAAATTCGGCCGAATCCCACAACCGCTCCGGAATCTTTCCCCGTTCAAAACGCGCCATCCAATCGGTGTCATGAAACTCCGTTACCGTAAAGCCTGGGCAAAGCGCCTGCACTTTGATGCCCTGTTCACGAACCTCTAGCTGCAAGCTCTCTGAAAAACTTGTCAGGTACGCTTTTGAAGCACAGTAGTTTGCACCGTTTGCGCCGTGCATAAAACCTGCAATCGAGCTGACGTTGATAATCGCACCCGCCTGTTTGGCGATCATATTGGGCAGCACAGCATGCGATAGCAAAAAAGGGGCATCGATATGAACGTGCAGCATCGTAAGCTGTTTGTCGGCGTCTGAGTCGGCAACAGCGGTTTCGGTGCCGAGTCCTGCGTTGTTGATAAGCAAGTCGACTTGGGGAAGCTGTCGCAGGTGGGTGGCAAGTGCTTTTGTTTGGGCAAGGTCGGCGAGGTCTGTGGGGTGAATTTCGGCCGAAACGCCATAATCCGCCATCAAACGCGCCGCCACCTGCTCCAAACGCGCCACCCGTCGCGCCACAAGCAACAAATCATAACCCTGCACCGCGAGCTGTCGCGCAAATTCCGCACCAATCCCGCTTGATGCACCTGTAATCACTGCAATTTTAGTTGTCATAAGATTTAGTTAGATTGTCTCCTATTAATAAGCACCCCCACCTAGCCTCCCCCGAGGGGGGAGAGATTAAGGGAGGGGGTCGCTGCACTCTATTTGGACAAGCATTGTCTCTCCGTCTGCTCAGCCGTCAATATTCTTCATGATTCACAAACGTTTGCCGCTTTCATTCGCAACAAGCCGCGCTTTTTGAGATGATACGCAAAATCAAGCTAACTGAGAATGAGAATGGGACGGTGCAGGCTTCGATTTCATCCCTCACCCTTCAAATTTCATCCTTATTCCCCAAGGAGATTGTTATGGTTCATGGAACACACAATGCCGTTCACGACGAACGCAATGATAACGTGTTGATTTATGTTAATGGCGAATTTTTCCCACGCAACGAGGCTAAAATTTCTGTATTTGACAGCGGCTATTTGG
>JBMZDF010000104.1:0-14749 GCA_049614105.1 Promineifilaceae bacterium (SeqCode) | reverse complement strand
GTTATCAACGGCAAGCGTTTGCATCTGCCCGTTTGATTCAAACGAGATAATTTTGCTGTCGCCATCTGTGATGACTTCTTTGATGCTGGCGTTGAACTGGAACTGAATGCCGTCCTCGGCAAGCGATGCCTGCACGATAGCGGCTGCGTCTGGGTCCTCACGGCTCAGAATCTGAGAGGAGACTTCAAACATCGTGACCTCGCTGCCAAGGCGTTGGAAGGTTTGTGCCAACTCAGAGCCAATCGGTCCCCCGCCAATGACGGCTAGACGAGGCGGCAGTTCGGTGAGGCTGTAGAAAACAGATTCATTGGTTAGAAAGCCCGCTTTGTCAAGCCCTGGAATTGGGATGACGGCAGGGCGTGAGCCAGTAGCGATAACCGCTTTTTGGAATTCGATTGTTTGTCCGTCAATCTCAAAGGTGTGGGCAGAGGTGAATTTGCCGCTGCCGAAGAAGGTATCGATGCCGAGATTTTGGAAGCGATAGGCAGAGTCGTGGTGGCTGATGTTGGCGCGAACCTGACGCATACGCTGCATGACGGCCCCAAAATCGGCCGAAACACCATCAGGAATATGGATGCCTAGCTCTTTTGCATGACGTAAATCGCCAATCACCTTGGCCGAACGAATAATTGTTTTTGATGGGACACAGCCAACATTGAGACAATCGCCGCCGAGGACCGTTTTTTCGACAAGGGCAACCTTGGCTCCGACACCATTTGCGCCGACGGCTGCGAGTAGTCCGGCCGAACCGCCGCCGATGACTAATAAGTTATAGCGGCCGTTGGGGGTTGGGTTTTTCCAGTCGCTTGGTGCTGCTTGGGAAAGCCATTCTTCATTGAGTGCGTCATGTGGGTTAATGTTTAAATGCGTCATGATGATATGTCTCCAGTACAAATTATGTTGCCATCTGTCAGATGCGATGTAGATGAATGAACTTACTTAAGCTGCTTTTTTTGCTTCGCGATTTTTGAGAAGGCGCGATACGCCGATGCTTGATAAAATGAGTGCAATTGAGATGCCTAAAATAACTGGGTCGGCCTGTACTTCACCGTTCAGTAAGTCGTCGAGCGTGCCGTAGGAAGTCCCAAGCAGAACAAAAGAGATAGTTCCGACGATGGAGCCAATAGCAGTACCGAGCAGAAACGGAATCCATGAAATTTTGAGGAAGCCAGAGAAGAAGCTAACTAAATCGTAGGGTAGGAAAATAAGGCGCATAAGCAGAATCGTTTCAAAGCTGTTTTCGCGCATGCGGTCAGAGTAGCGTTGGAGTAGCCCGTCTCCTGCGCCATCTTCGAGAATTCCCTCGCCAAAATATCGGCCGACAAGATACGCAACCATTGTCGAACCATTCGCGCCGATGATGGTGTAGATGATGCCGATGGGACCAAAGAAAAAGCCGCCAAGCAAAGTCCAAATTGTTGCAGGTAAAAAGATAAGTGGGCGTAGCCAGTAAAGGGCGATGTAGATGACTGGGCCTAACGCGCTGCTAGTGATTAGACGAGCCAACTGTTCGGCCGCGTCGGCCGTTGTTAAATCGTTTGCCCGTACATATACAAAATAGCTGCCGATCAGCAATAACCAAAAGGTCAAGCCGATAAGTTTCCCGCCGTGTTTCTGGAAAAACCCGCCGTTTTTTTGTTCGTTTTGCGTATAACCTGGTGTTGATGTTGTCACTGATCGTTTTCCTTACAAATTATTTGTTTATGGGTTTGTGTCCACCCGACTCTCTGACGACCGCGTTTCTACAAACCTTACGTGCAGTTTCTGTGAACGAAATAGTTTCGTAAGAAATAGCGTAAATCTCGTTATTTAGTTCTTGGCGCACTTAAGAACGTTGCCAGTTATGTGAAGGGGGAATGGTGCGTTTGTTAAAATAGCCTTTTTTTCGAGGTGGTGATAGGTTGCAATCTTAACCACTAGACAAGCCCTTGTACTGTAGACAGGCTTACACTTATCTTGTTTTAGCCTAAATTGACTACAGTAACAGTTTTTTTGCTTTAAAGTTATTTCATGGCATTTAATATCAGTTACAATGTACCCTCAGGAGTAATTAATGATACCGATCGAACAAGTTAAGCAAATTTTGAATGAAGCATTACGCAATGGTGGCGACTTAGCCGAACTCTATGTGGAGGATTGCAAAACGCTTACCCTTGGATTAGACGATGGACGTCTTGAACGTGCCGTGAGGGGAAATGACACGGGTGGTGGCGTTCGTGTCTTTTACGGCAATACGGTTGCTTATGCATACACGGATGATATGAGTTTAGAGGCGCTAAAAAATGCCGCCCGCGCCGCATCGGCCGCTGCCCGAACGACTAATCAGCCCCGTGTGGCGGTTGATCTGACGCAACGCACCAGCCCCCTGTTGTTCAATATTGAAAAACAATTCTCGCAGATGCGAACGGAGGAGAAAGCGGCACAATTACGTGCGATGAATGTCGCGGCTCGTGAGTTTAGCCCGTTAGTGGCGCAAGTGTCTTTGGGCTATGCTGAAACAGAGCGGCGTATTGCTGTGTATAACAGCGACGGCGTTTGGGCGGAAGATGAGCGCAACATGCTAGAGTTTCGCTGTGGTGTGACGGCGTTACGCGATGGGGTGCGGCAAATTGCAGGTTCGGGTATGGGGGGGCAGATTGGGCTGGAGCTAATCGACCACCGCGATCCGATTGCGTTTGCAAAGATGCAGGCGCATCACGCTGTTAATATGCTTGACACAAAGCCAGCCCCCGCTGGTGAGATGACGGCTGTTGTTCCCAACGGTTGGGGCGGCGTCTTGTTTCATGAGGCGTGTGGGCATGCATTTGAGGCTGATTTTGTGTCGAAGGGCGCTTCGGCCTACACTGAACTGTTTGGCGAACAAATCGCCAATCCGATTTTGAGTGCTTATGATGACGGCACAATCCCTGGTCGGCGTGGGTCAATGCGTTTTGATGATGAAGGCACGCCAAGCCAGCGTACACCGCTGATCGAGAACGGCAAGTTAACCAGTTTTATGTGGGATTTGACCGAAGCACGGCGCGTTGGGCGTACTTCAACTGGCAACGGGCGGCGTGAATCGTTTCGTCATATGCCGATGCCCCGTATGACCAACACGTTTATCGACAATGGGCCGCATGATCCGCAGGAAATTATTGAGTCAGTCAAGTATGGAATCTATTGCAAGCGCATGGGCGGCGGGCAGGCAGATATTGCACGTGGTGACTTTGTTTTTAAAGTAGCTGAAGGGTGGATGATTGAAGATGGCAAGCTAACTTATCCAGTACGCGGGGCGACCTTGGTTGGCAATGGGCCAGCCGTGCTAAAACAGATTGATATGGTTGGCAACGATTTGGCGCTCGATCCTGGTAAGGGTAGGTGTGGCAAGATGCAATCTGCCCGTGTGAGCGTGGGGCAGCCAACCGTGCGGATTCCAAAAATTACGGTGGGCGGAACGGACAAAGAGATTTCGGGGGCAATGGGCTATTAAAGGTAAGTATTTCGTGTTCGGCCAGTTTATACCGAACATGAAATATCTGTAACTATGAATTATTTAGAACTAGCAAAAGAAGTCGTGGCGCGTGCCGCAGTGGATGGGATGGAAGCCGAGGCGTATATCGAAATTGGCGTGGAGACACAAATTAACGTGGATCGGCAGCAGGTTGAGAAGCTGTCTTATTCTGGTAGCAAGGGACTTGGGTTGCGGGTGCTTCAGGATGGCAAGATGGGGTATGCGTATACCTCAAATTTTTCGGCCGAATCGATCACCGACACAATTGAGCAAGCACAGGCGCTTACCAAAGCGGCCGATCCCGACCCGCATCGCAGTTTGCCAATGCCTGAGCCGATTATTTCGGCCGAATTAGAGATTTTTGACGACAGCATTGCGACCACGCATATCGACGACAAAGTGGCGTTTGCCATGGCGGTTGAAAAAGCGGCGCTTGAGTATGACGAGCGCGTGATGATGACCAACCGTTGCACCTACAGTGACCAATCAGGTGAAGTGTTTCTGGCAAACTCACATGGGTTTGCAGACAGCTACAAAAAAAGCGTTGCTATCTGTTTTACACTTGCGATTGGACGTGATGACGATGGGCAAACGCAAGCGATTGGTTTTGGGGCATCGTCGTCACTGCACGATTTAGACCCCGTTGCCGTTGGGCGGAAGGCTGGGCAGCGGGCGGTTGCGCTGCTGGGCGGCAAACCTGTTCCTACGCAGCAGGTGACCGTTGTATTCGATCCTGTTGTGTCGGCGCAACTTTTAGTGGCAATGGCCTCTGCGCTAAATGCGGGCGCAATGCAGCGTGGGCGTTCCTTCCTCGCAGGGAAAATGGGCGAAGATGTGGCGTCCGATATGGTGACATTGCTTGATAACGGCCGATTGGCTGGCGCATTGGGCACAAGCCCGTTTGACGCGGAGGGTGTGCCAACACGGGCGACGCGGCTGATTGATGAGGGTGTGTTGCAAACGTTGATCTATGACCATTACACAGCTCAACGCTCTGGCGGACGCAGTACGGGAAATGCATCGCGTTACTCGCATCGAACCCCACCAACTTTAGGCCCTACCAACTTCCACATGCAGCCAGGCAATCAGACGCAAGAGGAAATTATTGCTGGGGTTGAAAACGGATTTTTTGTGCTGAATGCAATGAATACGGGTGGTATTAACCCTGTTTCAGGTGAATTTTCATCGGCCGCATCTGGGATTTGGATTAAAGATGGCAAGCTAACCGATCCCATCAACGAGGTCACAATTGCGGCCTCACTCAGTGATATGCTCAACAACATTACCGCCGTTGGCAACGACTTGGTTTTTGTTCCCCTTTTCGGCTCGATCGGCGCACCGACGCTACGGATCGACACGATGACGGTGGGAGGGAAAGGATAGTGAAGAATAGGGAATGAATAATGAAGAATGGGGAATTTTCTGTATTCTCCATTCTTCATTCAATATTTCTTTATTTCCTTCCTCTTCTCCCTACCCAAACTCTTGTTTGCGGTGACGCATGAGGACTGATTGGACGACGCCGATGCCGAGGTAAAGGGTTAAGAGGGAGGAGCCGCCGTAGCTAACGAAAGGAAAGGTTAGTCCTGTTACGGGCATGAGACGGGTATTCATGCCCACGGACACCACAACTTGAAAGAAAAGGGTGGTTGCAATACCGACGCAGATGTAGCGTCCCGCAGGGTCGGGCGTAATGGACGCCACCCGTAAGATCCGCAAGAGAATAAACCCCATCAGCCCCACGACCACCAGCGATCCAAAGAAAAAGCCCATTTCCTCTGTCAAAACCGCAAAGATAAAGTCTGTGTGCTGTACACGCAAAAAACCAAGCTGGGATTGTGTGCCTTGGAAGTAGCCTTTTCCCCACCAACCGCCCGTGCCGACGGAAATAACCGCTTGGGTAACGTTGCGTGATTGCTCTGGGTCGGAATCTGGATCGATGAATGAGGTGATCCGAACGCGCTGATAGGCGGCTAAGTTAGGATAGGCGATCCCAATGGCGAGCATACCGAGAGACATCAACACAAAAAAGTGGCGCAGCGGCAGTCCCGCAATCATGATGATTCCAAACCAAACAACGGTATAAACAATTGTCATCCCCAAATCAGGCTGGATAAAAACCAGCACAATTGGGATACCCATGTAAATGAGTGACCAGATGGTGTTTGAAAAGTTGCCGATTTTTTCGGGGCGCGAGGCGAAAAACGCGCCTAGCGAGATGGGAATCGTGATGCGCCCAAGCTCGGCTGGTTGGAAACTCAGAGGTCCAAGCGGAATCCAGCCGACCACATTGTTGCGCTCTGCACCAATTGCGAGAACGAGAACAAGAAGGCCAATCAACCCGAAATAGACGTACCAATGCCCAGAGGTAAAGATCCGATAGTCGATTGCGGCGACGACGAGCATGACGGTGAAGCTCAACACCGTGAACTGAATTTGGCGCGTTTCATAGCCGACGAATGCGGGCGTGTTTGTGATGGCGCTGCGAATGATGAGAATGCCATAGGCAGTCAACATCAGCACTGCTGCTGTGAGCCAAACGTCAAAGTGGCGCCAGACGGAAGTTGGTTGTCGCATGGAGGAAAAGGATAGACCAGTTGATCAGCAAATTCGCCAATTTTCTGACATGCTGATTTACTGAAATATAGGTTTGCTGATTTGCTAAAAACCAATCGTAACGATGTGGAAATGGGAATTCAAGTCAATCAAGGAAAAAATCACGGAACATAAAGGTTTGGGATAATTGATTTATCGTCGATAGGATTGCCGTTGTTGTCCAAAACAGGCAAACGGCGCAGGTCGCGCAGGTTGTAAAGGCCAACAATAAGATGGTAGCTGCCTTGGGGAAGATCGGCGCTGAGTTGAATTTTGTAGGGGTCGGTGATTGTTTCGCCAACTTGCCACTGGCTTGTGGGGTAAGTTCCTTGGACGGGCCAGCTATCGACCTGCCCTACGATTTGATCGTTTTGGTCGAGAATCTGAACAAAGACAGTGTAATCCTCGGGTTGTGAGGTGAGCGATTGCCAGTTGAGCGTGAGGTCGAAGAGGCCAGAGGGGGTGAGTTCGGCCGAATTTACCTCAATCCCCAACAGCGCAATCTGATCCGCATAATTCGTCGCCCCCGACGGCAGTGGAACCCCACTCACCTCAAACTCGCCAATTGGACAGTGATTAACGGATGATGAAAACCAGCCACAACGCAAGCCCCCTCGCGCATACAGCGTCGCTTGAACCGTGCCTGTTGCTGACCCCACAGAGATTTCGTTGAGCCAACTGTAGGCAGAAAGCGTAGAAACAGCGGCCGATTGGTTATAGGGAGGGCTGCCGTGAGCATTCGACTGCGAGCCATCAGGCGCAATCAGCACGAGCGCGGCCGAATTAGGCGATGAGCCATTGAGCCATAGGGCTGATTGTGAGTCGGGGCGGACAGTTGTGGGGAGAACCGCGCCAGTATAAACGGCAGGAAGGGACCAGATGCGCAGCGGGGTTAGGTCTGGGTGTTGGGTGGTTTCGGCCGAAATCTGACCCAACTCAACCCATTCCAGCGCCGCCGCCTTGGCAAACGGTGGCGCAACCGCCAGCTCCAACACAAGCGGCGTTGTTGCCAAAAGGCGCGGCGGCGTCAGCAGATGAAAATCAGTAACGCTTTCCCCGATCTGCCAAGCAGCGGTTGGATAATATGCCTGAACGGGATGAACGCCTGACGACGGCTTGCCGACATAACTAAGACCGCGCCAACGAAAATAGAGCTGCTGTGCGCCGACAGACTGCATGATTTGCCAATCAAGCGTAACACCCGTTTGATGATTGACAAAATTTGGCTCAAGTGAGGCCGCGTTGAGTTGCAATCCTCCAAACTGGGCGATGGGATCTGCCGTGTCCCCTAACTCGCGCGTGGACAACACTTCGACAAGTGATCCGACCGAGCGCATTGGGTAGGGCAAATTGGGCAGATAACGGGCGAGGTAAACAGTTTGCCCTGCGGCATACCGTCGGTCTAGCTCTGAGCGGTAGGCGGTTTCATCAGGCAAGACCATGATCTCAAGGTCGGGACGAACGCCCTCAGCCTGTTGTAAATAGTACAGCGTTGGGAATTTGTCGCTGTCGGCCAGAATAGCGGCCCCGTTTGCAAGCGGTTGGGCGAGCGTTGTCTGCGCCCATGCGAGCAGTTCATTTGGTGCGGAGGCGTCAACCTGTTTGTAGGTATTGACGGCGCGGAGGGCGGCGGCGCTGAGCATGAGAATGAGCAGGAGGTGGGGAATCGGCCGAAATCGACCCCAGTCACGCACGCGCAAAATCAACACCGCTGGCAAAGATGCCCAGCAAATGGCCATCATTATTTGGGCGGGCAGCATGAACACGTTGAGGTCGGGGACGTAATAATTGAGCGCGTAGAAGCTAAATGCGACCCATGCAAGCAGCACGCTTAGAGCAAAGCGCCAATGGTGGGCAAACAGCGCGAGGAGGCCGAGGGCGATCACGAGGAGGCCAAAGTTGCCCCATTCTTGCTGATAAATTCGGCCGATAATACCCCAGCGCGTCGGATCATCTAGCCACGCCCGCCAGACCAACGCCCCCGCAAAGCGCGTGCCGGTGACCCACTCAAACAACCGCCACAACCCCATTGCTTCCCCGTTGACCGCTTGCCAACGCAGCGGCAGATAAAGATAGAGAATCAAGGGGGAGATGGCGGCAAGCGCCATTTTGGCAAACGAGTTGTAATGCCAGCGCCAAAACTTTTGTGTGACGAATGCAACCGCGATGGCAGGCGCAAGCAACACGGTCGTGACGTGATTGGTCATGCCGAAGCCACAAATAAGTGCCAGTTTGATTGCCGTACGCTCTTGTTGTTCGATAGTTTTTGCGCTGAATAGGCGCAGTGTGCCTAGCAGGATGGCGCTGACGAAGATGGCGTGTAGGGTGTAAACTTCGGCCGAAATTGCCTGACTCCAAAACGTAGGCAACAGTCCCAACGTGGTTGCAAGCAGGGCGCTGGACGCTTTGAGGTTGAAAATCCTGTAGAGCAGATGGGCAATCAGCGCGAGCGCGATCAGCGCGTAGACCATTGTGCCAACGTTGAGTCGCATCGCGACCGTTCGGCCGAAAGGAAGCAAGGTCCACAGCTTGCCCAAAATCAGATAGAGCGGATAGCCTGTCGGGTGCGCGATGCCCATTTGAGGCGCGGTGACTTGAAACTCGAAAGTGTCCGCCATGCCAACGTCACGCCCCAGCGTGGCGGCATAAATCGGGAAAATGTAGCTGAGCAGAAGGCTGAGCCACACAGACCAACGGGTAGGAACGGGGTGATGCCAAAGAATGAGCGCGGCCGTGAGCCAAACAGAACTCCACAGGACAAGACGGGACTGCACTAAATCAACCGTTGGGTCGAATAGCCAAAGCAGGTTTAACAGAAGGGGGGACAGGGCGATCGCGCTGAAAGTTGGCGTGATTGGTTTGAGCAGCGCACGCAGCGGGATGAAGGTCGCGACCGTGAGCAGAAACGCGATGAGTGAGCCGATCAGGGGTGTGCCGAGAGCGGTGAAGCGGGGAAACAGGGCTTCAAAGAGGGTGCGTTCGGCCGAAAATGAGCCAATCAGCAAACAAAAAATGAGCCATCCGAAAAGTGCTGGCTGGTGGTGTCTTGGCTGCGCGGAGGTGTCTGAGGTCGCTATCATTACCGTGCAATTATGGCGGATCGCAGCGGGGCTGACTACAATTCCTGCTATACGTTTACCTATCGGGGTTGTATTCAGTTAGGCTTTAGGTGCAAATGGCTTCAATAAAAACTTTAAAAACTTTTTTCGGCTTGTTCTACAAGGCATTTCAGAAATGGGGAACCGATAAAGCGGCAACCCTTGCGGCTGCGCTGGCGCTTTACACCGGCATGTCGCTAGCGCCGCTGTTGATTCTGATCGTTGCATTGGCTGGCCTAATCTTGAATGGGGATGAGGTGCAACAGTCAATTTTGATTCAGGTTGATGCCGCGCTGGGCCAAAGCGGGGTTGATGTGGTTGCGGCGATTTTAGAGGGTGCGTTTGATCCAACCGCTGGATTAATCGCATCGATCCTGAGCCTCGCCTCCTTCATGTGGAGCGCATCAAGTTTGTTTGCCCAGCTTCAAGACGCGATGAATACAATTTGGCAGGTTCCTGCGCAGGATTTGAGCGGGGTTTGGGCGTACATTGTTGCGCGTGGCAAGGCTGTGGTGATGGTGATTTTCATTGGTCTGCTGCTGATTTTCACCGTGCTGCTCACAACAATCATTCAAGCATTTCAGGCGTTGTTGCAAAGCCCTGAATTTGTTGCACGGGTTCCGTTTGTCAGCGGCGCACAGTATCGACAGCTAATCGATATGGTTTTGCCAATCACCGATATTATCGTCTCCATTTTGGTGCTGACAATTGTGTTCGCGTGGGTCTTTCGCTTTGTGCCGCATGTGAAAGTGACCTGGCGCGATGTAATGCCTGGCGCGATTTTGACCGCGATCCTGTTTTATATCGGCAAGTTTGGATTGGCAATCTATCTGACAAATGGGTCGGTTGGATCGGCGTATGGTGCGGCAGGGGCGCTGCTCGTCCTGTTGGTTTGGGTGTACTATTCAGGCCAAATTCTGTTTTATGGGACTGAATTTACTTACGTGTGGGCCCACACCTTCGGGTCAATGAAAGATGTGGGCGGTACGGCTGAGGTCGAGTGAGAAACGACGAATGATGTCTATGCCATCATGTGCTCGGTTCAATTGCCAGCGTTTCCAAGTTGAGAACCTGTACAAGAAAGGCGTGAACATCGGCCGATTGGTCGATCAACTTTGCCACTGACTTCCCAAATCCATGCCCCGCATTAAACTCAAAACGCAGCAGCAGCGGATTCTCCTTGGCATCCTGATATTGAAGCTCGGACGCAAATTTGTGCGCGTGACTTGGCACAACGCGATCGTCGTGGTCGGCCGTTAAGATAAGAGTAGGCGGGTAGGTTGTGCCTTCCAGCACATTGTGGAGCGGCGAGTAAGCCAGCATAAACGCAAACTCATCCGCATCATCTGGATCACCGTATTCAGGCACCCAATAGCGCCCAGCGGTGAACTTTTGATAACGTAGCATATCAATAACGGGCACATGGCAAATCACCGCACCAAACAGCTCTGGTCGCTGCACCATGCAGGCGGCAACGAGCAAGCCGCCGTTACTGCCACCCTCAATTGCAAGCTTAGATATTTTCGTGTAGCCACTCTGAATAACGTGTTCGGCCGCTCCTATAAAATCGTCAAACACATTTTGCTTGTTGCCCAACATCCCCGCACGATGCCATGATTCGCCAAATTCCGCCCCGCCGCGCAGCACAACCTGCGCAAAAATGCCGCCCATTTCAAGCCACTGTAAGCGTGAGGTGCTGAAACGGGGGGAGAGGCTAATTGAAAAACCGCCGTACCCATACAAAATCAAAGGATGGGAGCCGTCTAGCTCAATCCCACGTCGGTGGGTGATGAAGATGGGAACCTGCGTGCCGTCCTTAGATGTGGCAAAAATTTGGTTTGTTTCGTATTCGCTTGTGTCAAAATCAAGCTGGGGCGGGTTCCATGGCGTAAGCTGACCCGTGTTGAAATCGTAGTGGAAGGAGGTGGCTGGGTACAGAAACGAGTAGAAATCGAGAAACAACTCGCTATCGGTTGAACTGCCTGTCAAACTGGTAATCGATCCCAACGTGGGTAGTTCAATCTCGCCTAGTGGGGAGCCGTCTAAAGAGGCTAAACGCACCTGATGGTATGCATTGTGCAGGTAGCCAAGCACAAACTGTTGGTTGACAATGCCCGCAAAGGCGAGGGAGTCAGCCTGTTCAGGAATAATCTCGCGCCATGCGTGACGCTCTGGCCGATCGAGATCGATCGCAACGATACGGTAATTGGGCGCGTCGAGATCGGTGCGAACGTAGAAGGTGCGGCCGCTGTTGCCAAGAAAACTGTATTCGGCGTCCGCCTCGTCTATGAGCGGGATAAAGTCACCCGTTTGGTCAACTGGACGATAATATAGGCGGTTGCGGTTGATCGCGCCGAACCAAACGCGCGAGACGAGATACTGTTTGTCGTCTGTTATCTCGACAGGTAGCCCCCATTCGGGCAAATCAGGACGTTCGTAGACAACGGTATCGGCCGATTGGGGCGTTCCCAACGTGTGCCAGTAAATCCGATTGTTCTTATTTGCATTGGCGCTGATGTCGTTGGCTGGGTCATCATGCCCATTGTAGAAAAAGCCGCTGTTGTCAGGATGCCAAGCGATGCTTGGGAAACGGGCAAAGCGTAGAACCTCGTCATACGTTTGCCCCGTCGCGAGGCTGCAAATGTGGATCTCTTGCCAATCGCTCCCACCGTGCGTGACGGTGTAGGTTAGCGTGTCGATTGCCTCATTGAACGTATAACCTGTTACCGCACTTGTGCCGTTTTCACTGAGCGTGTTCGGATCGAGCGCGATAGACGGAACGCCGTCTAAGCCTGTTTGCACCATCAAGACGGGCTGATTCTGTAGACCATCATTTTGCCAAAAGAACAGCTTGCTGCCCTTTTTGTTAGGGCTGGTGAGACGTTGATAGTTGTACAGCTTGCTGAGCCGCTGATGGATGAGAGGCCGCGCAGGAATTTCGCTGAGATAACTGTCGGTGAGGTCTGATTGAGCGGTGACGAATGCTTTGGTTTCGGCCGAATTCGGGTCCTCAAGCCAACGATACGGATCAGCAATCGATTTGCCATGTAGAACTTCAACTAAATCGGAGCGACGAACGGAAGGGTATTGCCATTTGGGAGCGTGCATCGGCGTATTTTAACAGAGCTTTTCTGGCGTGTATGGGCTGTGGTTTATGATTTATGGTTTGCGAACGAACACACCCCGCCAACCGTTAAATCATCCGAGGGTGCGGAATTTCAATTTGAACCAGCAGACCCCCGCTGCCCTGATTGGCAAACCGTAACCGCCCTTGCAGCAGTGCGACTCGTTCGCTGATGCCTAACAGTCCATAGTGTCCGCTGCTGCTTAGCTCGGACAAATTGAACGATTTGTCTAGCCCGCGCCCGTTGTCTGTGATTGTAATCAGCATGAGGCGCGGCGAATTTGATTCAAGTTTGACCTCGGCCTCCGTTGCCTCGGCATGTTTCCAAACATTGTTCAGTGTTTCCTGAACGATGCGGAAGATGGAGAGTTCGAGTGATTCAGGTAATCGGCCGAAATCATCCCGCACCTCCAGCGCAACAATAATTCCTGTGCGACGCTCCCACTCGCGCACATACGAACGCAACGCCGCATCTAGCCCTAGGCTGTCGATTGTTGGCGGGCGCAAATTGCCGCACAAACGCCGTAAATCCTCAACCAGGGTGCGAATACTCTGGCGAATTTCAACAATGTCATCTGGAACAACCTTTTTTTGCGAAACACGATCCTCGATTTCTTCCAGCTCATAGTTGAGACTGAGCAAATCCTGAATCGCCTGATCATGAATTTCGCGGGCAAGATGTTTGCGCTCCTGTTCGCGCTCCGTTAGCAGACGGCGCTGTGCATCCTGCAACGCAAGATTGGCGCTGTCCAACGCTTGGACCTGCTCAGCTAGCTGCTCAACCAACTGCTGATTGAGCGCGTCACGTGCCTGCAAGTCTCGTTCGAGCAGACGTTGATTGTGGCGTAACAGCTCCGCCTGTTCACGCGCCCGATGGTAGCTATCCATTGCCCAAATAGTGGGCGTGCGTTCGTCGCGTTTTGTCGCACCAACAACGGCCGTGACCACTTCCTCACGGGTTGTCTCATCGCTGCGCTTGCTCGCAACCAACTGCCCATCGCGCAAAACGAGCAAACGGTCAGAAACGGCAAAGAGGTGGTCAAGATTATTGCTTGTAAACAGAATCGCGATGTTTTCTTTGCGCCAGTTGCGAATCAGTTGCAACAACTTTTGTTGATAGGGCAGACTGAGCAACGGGGTGGGGCTATCGACCAGTATAATTTTGTTGGGACGCGCCATGACGTGCGCGATGCTGACAAGCTGTTTTTGCTCGCGGGAGAGGTTGCCCGCCTTTTCGTGAAGCGGGATAAAGGGGGCGTCAAGCTGCGTTAGAATGCGGCTGGCGACCGTGTCCATTGCGTCTTGATGGGGGATGCGGAACCAGTTGCCGAAATAATTTCGGCCGATTTCATTTCCCAAAAAGATATTGTCCGTAACGCTTAACTGCTCCGCTAGCTCTGGCTCCTGATGAATAACGCCAATCCCATATTGCTGCGTAGAGAAAGGCCAAGTCAAGGTTTGCCCATCGATCGCGATATGCCCTTGATCGGCACGCGCCAGCCCCGCAAGGATACGCAACAGCGTTGTCGCGCCTGCGCCGCTGCGCCCAGACAGACCGACAACTTCCCCAGACTCAATTGAGAAACTGATCTGATTTAACGCTTGCAGATTACCATAGCTTTTTGAGATCTGATTGACACGCAGATGCATACAGTTGAAGATACAGGCCAATGTAGATTAAGGCAAGCATCAGCAGTATGGATAGATAGTTCAATTAGAACAGGTCAATTTTAGAAAGAGGGGTAAACAAAAAGAGACGACCCAATGGGCCGCCTCTCTTTAGAAAACGCGAAATGCGTTCTACTTTTTAAGTATGGGGTTTACCAGCGTGAGCCGCCGCCACCGTAACCGCCACGACCACCGCCGCCACCGCTACGACCACCGCCGCCACCGTAACCGCCACGACCGCCGCCGCCACCGCTGCGACCACCGCCGCCACCGTAACCGCCACGACCGCCGCCGCCGCCGCCACGTGGTTCGCGTGGTTTAGCAACGTTAACAGTTAATGCACGGCCGCCTAAGTCAGAGCCGTTGAGTTGATTAATAGCAACCATGCCTTCCGCATCGTCTGCCATCTCGACAAAACCGAAACCGCGTGAACGACCAGTGTCACGATCGGTGATGATTTTTGCAGATGTAACTGCGCCGAATTCGGCGAAAGCTGCATTTAATTCTTGTTCAGACATTTGGAAAGAGAGGTTACCTACGTAAATATTCAAAGGGTTATCCTGTAAGGGTTAATTAGCTAGCGAAGGCGCTAGCCTGTTAATAGTTATGCTCAAGACAGATACGCCTGAGATAACAATTAACTAACAGGACAATATATGCGAGAACCAATGCTAAGCATACACCAGAATGAATACGCTGTACCGAAAAATGGGGAAATAAAACCTTTCTCTAATATCGTACGCATAATCAGTATGGGTTACTTGACAAGCGGTG
>JBMZDF010000103.1:0-14793 GCA_049614105.1 Promineifilaceae bacterium (SeqCode) | reverse complement strand
CGCGCAACATTTGTGATATTTGCAACATTCGGTTGGTAGTTCGTGTATAATTACGCTCTAAAGTTCTGATTTTGGAGCTAAGATGGCCGCAATTTTTTCCCTCAACAACCTAGATGCCGTGGATTGGCTCAATACCCTCCCTGATGCGTCGATTGATTTGGTGATTACAGATCCACCGTATGAATCGCTTGAAAAGCACCGCAAGGTGGGAACGACAACACGGTTGAAAAACAGCAAAGCCTCAAGCAATAAGTGGTTTAAGATTTTTCCCAATGAGCGTTTCCCAGATTTGTTTACCGCAATCTATCGCGTGTTAAAAAAGGATCGCCACTTTTACCTGTTCTGTGATGCAGAAACGATGTTTGTCGCGAAGCCGCTGGCGGAGGCGGCCGGGTTTAAGTTTTGGAAGCCGCTGGTGTGGGATAAACAGAAGATTGGAATGGGCTACCATTATCGGGCGCGGTATGAGTTTGTGCTGTTTTTTGAGAAGGGGAAGCGCAAGCTAAAGGATTTGTCGATTCCTGATGTGCTTGAAGTGCCGCGTGTTTGGCGTGGTTATCCAACTGAGAAGCCGCCTGATTTGTCCAGTATTTTTATTAAGCAGAGTTCGGACGAAGGGGCGTTGGTGGTTGATCCATTTTGTGGGTCAGGCAGTGTCGGGGTTGCTGCGATGCAATTCGGCCGAAATTTTCTCGGCAACGACGTGAGCAAAGACGCCCTCAACATCACCCGAACACGTCTCATTGAACACCAAGGCAGCGAAAACGATGCGCTCATTGGCAGACGCCAATCTATCCCGCAACTTCCCCTAGAATTTGAGCGGCAAGCCCCATGACAGGACACGAATACCCAAAATTCATCGCCTCCTACGTGCTGACCAACTTTGGTCATCGCAAGATAAAAATTTATCGTGAGCTAAATATCGGCAAATCAATCATCGGCAAGAACCGCCGCGTTGATCTGTTCATCTATTGTACTGATTCAGAGAAAGCGTTTGTGGTTGAGTGTAAATATCAGGCAAAAACAGGCACGGCCGATGAAAAGGTTCCCTATGCTTTGGCTGATATGGCGTCGATGCCGATGGCGGGCTGTATTTGTTATGCGGGGGGCGGCTTTTCACAGGGCGTTCTGCATATGTTGCAAGCGTCTGAAATTGCTGCCTACTGTTTGCCCAAAGCTGGTTATGCCAGTAGCAAAAACACGTGGGAACTCGATCATATGCTTGCAATGCACTTCGGGTGGTGGGACGTGTTGATTGGGAGCAAACGCCCTTTCGCAATTGAAAAGCCTGCACCACAGCTTCCATTAGTTAGAGAATGAAGAAGAACTGTCAGGGTTTCAAAACTTGACAACGATTCTTCATTCCTCATTTCCCCTTTTCTACGCTGGTTTATACGGATCGAATAACTTCTCATACTCGTCCAGCGCATAACGGTCGGTCATCCCTGCAATGTAATCGGCAATGACGCGCTCTTTGGGGGTGTTGGCGAGTCGTTTCTGTGTTTTGTGGGGCAACATGCGAGGCTCGGCCGCATAAGCGAGAAACATTTGAGAGATAAAGTTTTCGGCTTTTTGCTGCATCCGCATGAGGCGATAGTGATGGTACATTTTGGCGTAGAGAAATGCTTTGAGCGGTTTGATTTTGGCTTGTGTTTCGGCCGAATAGCCCACAATATTCTCATCATGTAGCTGAATTTTTGCCGCCGTATCTAGCTGATGTGCTTGCAGCCGCTGCTCGGTTGTGGCAATTACGTCCATCACCGTCATGCCAATCAGTTCGCGAACCATATGATGGCGCGTGACGTCGCTCAGCGGCCCGCTTTTCCAGCCCACCGCATCGCGCAACTCACGCCAAATTTCTAGCTCGTTCAGCTCATCAATTGTCAAGATGCCCGCCCGCAATCCATCCTCCAAATCGTGTGCATTGTATGCCATCTCGTCCGCTAGGTTGGCGATCTGTGCTTCAAGCGCCGCGCGTTTCTCTGGCTCATAGCCTGTGGCATCGCTTTTATCATACGAGGTCTCATGCTTGATCATGCCTTCGCGCGTTTCGTAGCTTAAATTTAACCCGGGGAAATCACGATACCGATTTTCGAGCTTGGTGACAATGCGATAACTTTGTGTGTTGTGGTTAAAGCCGCCATGCTCGGCCATTAGCGTGTTGAGTATTTTTTCGCCTGCATGTCCAAATGGAGAATGGCCTAAATCATGTGCTAAGCAGATCGCTTCTGTCAAATCTTCGTTGACACCTAACCCGCGTGCGAGTGAGCGCCCGAGCTGCGCGACCTCTAGCGTGTGGGTGAGTCGGGTGCGATAGTGGTCTCCTTCATAGAAGATGAAAACTTGTGTTTTATACTCTAGACGTCGGAAGGCGGTTGTGTGGATAATACGGTCGCGATCCCGCTGAAAGGCAGGCCGAGAGTTTGATTCTGCTTCTGGATAGTCACGTCCGCGCGAGTCAACGCTTTTGAGTGCGTAGGGGGCGAGAATTTGTTGTTCGATTGCCTCGCGCTGTTTTCGGCCGAATTTCATAAGGAGCTCCTGATCAACTGTGTTTCAGTTAAAATCAGCTAAATCGCTGACGATTTTTGACAGTTATTTGCTAATCTTGTGTCGCGACATGCTGTTTTCAGCCATTCTATCATTGAGAGCATAATCGACACCATGTTATAATGAGATAATCATAGCGTGCAGTGGCGCATAGAGCAGAAACAGAGGATTTTTATGAACCGTGTAATCGTTTCAGTTGTTATTGGATTAATTTTGGCAGGTGGTGTTTACTTTTCCGTTTTCCTTGAAAGAGGGACTGGTGAAGCTGGAACGGACGTGCCGCCCGCAACAGAATTGGAGGTCGTTCCTGTACCAACCGTTGTTGAACGTGCGGGTCAAAGGATTAATCTATATCCAGAGGCTGATCAACATGCAATTATCGTGCGGGAACGACAGGCTGAACTGGCGAATAACGGCAATCGCCAAGTTGTTCCTATTGTGCCAGTACAACCAGCGGCGTCAGCAACTGCTGCGCCCGTTGTTGCCACCTCGATTCCGACGCAAGTACCTCTGCCCACGACGCCGCCAACTATTGCACCCGTTCAAGCCGTTTCGGGTAATTGTGGTCAGCTTGTGACACGTCAACACACCGTTGCCGCTGGCGACACACTCTACCGATTGACGGAGATGTACACAACCTCGCTTGAACAACTGGCTGCATATGGCATCAATGACGGTCTTATGGTGGTTGGCAATGTGATTAATGTCCCTAGCACTGGATGTGTTTGTAACTCAGATCGCTCTCATGTTGTTCAGCCTGGGCAAAACGTGTTCCGTCTGGCAATTCAGCATGGGACAACGAAAGAAACGCTCCAGCAGCTAAACGGGCTGAATGCTGATTATCTTATTCTGGTCGGACAGCGTTTGTGTTTGCCATAAAAATATAGGAATGGGAACCTCCCAAGGTGTTCTCAACGTCTGAGACTCAAAATAATCCTAAAAAATAGGCGGCGTTTTTGGCGCTTGCTATAATCGAAAGAAGCCAAGTTTCCCTCGAAACTTGGCTTCTTTTTGCGTTGACTCTCAGATACGATTATTCGACGTTAAATGAAATTAGTTCTCCAGATGCGATAATCTCGCCGAATGGGGTAAGCGCGTTTAGCTGGATGGTGTGGTTGCCTAATTCGTTGGCGCTTCCTGACCACGCCCAGTTGCCTGCATCATCCACAATCGCGTTTTTGCGAACCCGGCCGTCAATGATGATAGAAACGAGCCCTTGAGGGGTTGCCGTCCCGTAAAGCTCAATTTTCCCATCGGCCGCATCAGCCTGAAAGGCGTCAACATCGATTTCTACGGGGCTGTAGCGGGCAAAACGCTTTGAACTGGTGGCGGCGATGATTGTGTTTTCGGCCGAAACCATCTGTACAATCACTGTATGCCAGCCATAATCAGGCAAAATCGACTGCCACTCCCATACGCCTGTTGTCGCATCAGTGGTCAATGCCGCAACAATCACACCGTCCATCAAGAGTTGAACAAGATGATTTGGCTCTGCAACACCACTTATCTCAACCCCAGACTCTAAATTATTATGGTCGATGGATAGTGCCTCAATGCTGACCGTGTCGATGTCTGTCAAGCGGTAGGGTTGAGAGGCCAAATTGTTTGCGTCAATCGCAACATATTCAAGCACATCAGCAGGGTTGTGATAGCCAAACCACTCCCACTGGCCGTTTTCATCCGTTTCGACAACGGCAATCTCTGCCCCGTTGAGTTGGAGCTGTACGCTTGTTTCAGGGGCCGCGTTGCCTATCAACTTATAGCTGTTGCCGCCTCGATCTGTAATGGTGATGATATGTGGCTGCGTGCCGATTGTGAAGTCGAATTCGGCCGAAGTTGCAACCTCGCCATCCACATCAAGCGTCGCCGCGCTGAGTCGATGTGCGCCAATTGCTGCGTCGATCGATTCAGACATCCAAACGCCGTTTTCATCCACCTTGACAGCGGCCAAATCGACGCCGTCAAGCGAGAGTAACGTAATAGAGTCTGGCGTGCCTGTGCCAGACGCGATGCCATCTGCAAACATGATGGTTAAAGGCACAATGACTGGCTTTTCAAGCTGCAACACATAGGATGCAAGCTGCCCTTCAGAGTCCGCAAGCTGCCATGATTGTTTAGCATAGTCATCGACAACGCCTTCCCAAAGCCACGCACCTGACTCATCAATTGTCAAGGTTGTTAAAACGTCCCCATTTAACGTTAGGTCTGCGCTTATTCCCGCTTCGCCGCGCCCTGTCACGCGCATAATCGGCCGTTGAAAGCCATTGATTTGAATCACGTCTGTGATGGTCAACTCAGCAATGGAGGCCGCCACTGGTTCGGCGGTTGGTATTTCGACGTTCGCCGCTTTGGTGGGGATTGGCTCGGCCGATGAGTCTGGCAATGTTTCATCCGCAACGGGAGGCTGTTCTGCTTCTTCTGAGTGCGCCACGTCTTGCTCAACCGTTTTGTCAACGGTCGTTGCTGCCACTAAACGCACGGTTTCACTAACGAGCGAATTCGGGATTGAAACGCCGACTGAAGATAGCTCTTCAATTGTGAGCGTGCGTTTTTCATTCCCCGCAGGCAACTTGCTGTAATAAGACCACCCGCCGCTTTCGTCGGTGGTGGCAATCGTTAAGGGAATCCCATCCAATCGCAGCATAACACGGCTTTTGCTGCTGGCCGTGCCAGAAATTGTAACGTAGGGGGGCGTTCCTGCCTCAATCGACAGCGAATCAAGTGTGGGGGGCATCCATGCTGGCTCTAACTGTGAAGAATGGATGACAAGCTGGTCTTCAAATTCAAGCTTGCCCATGTTGCTTCCCGACCCATCAGAGGCCAAGACAAACAGGCTGTAAGTGCCTGCATCTTCGGGCGTGTCGATGCTGAGCGACCAACGTCCTGTGCTTGCCGTGGTGGTTGTGCCGAGTAGCTGCTCATTGGCGCTAATTTGGATGACAGATTCGGCCGAAGCAGACCCTTCTAAAACAAGTGGCTCCCCCACAAATCCTTCTAAGCGCGTTGTTGTCAAGGAAAGCGGCGTGGACCGTAGATTGACACCCAACAAAATCAAGAATACAACGATTAAGAGGGCAAGAATGCCGCGTTTTAGATAATCATAAACGCGGATTTCTTCTTGCATATGCAAGATTGTCATGCTGTTGTTGGCCTCCAAGCACCTTGGCCTTTTGCTAAACGTTTTTGTTTCGAGCTAACAACTTCGTATAGTTCGTTGTCGCTCATCCGTGATAACGCATCAAATGTTTTAACACCAGCCACGTTCAGGCGTTGAGAGACTGTCGCGTTTGTATGGAACTCGAAGATAGTTGGTTCAACAACATCCTCTAGCTCAACACCTTCCGTATACTGCGCTAATTCGGCATGCATACGTTTTGCTTGTGTAATGGCCACATCGCGCTCAGATTGCGCTTGTTTGAGTTGTGCAGAAAGCAGTCGTGAAAGCACTTTGAGTTTTTTGATCTCTTTTTCACGTTCGACTAATGTACCGTTGACATGCGCCAGTGTCTCATTGACCTCTGAAAGCGTGTCAGCCGCTTCCGATGTTTGCATTCGGAGCGTGCTTGTATCAACGGATGTGCTTTGAATTTGGCGTTCAAGGGCTGAATAGTCAGCCTGTAACCGTTTATTGGACTGACGCCAAAAACGGAGATCGAGGGCATATTCGGCTAGCCAACCAATGACTATGCCACCTACTAAAGAGAGGAGAAGGGATGTATTCATGTCTACTGCTACCTTAATACAATTTCTATTGTCAGCTCCAGATGATAACTAGGAAGCGAGTTGTTTGCTCAATGGGCAAGCCGCAGCGCTTAATCACCGCGTCCTGAATACGATGACTAGAATTAATTCAATTGGGTACTTCCAGATAGAGGTGTTACCTATACTTTAACGCGTATGATGATTGACGAACACCAGATTCAAAAATATATCTACACGTCTGCTACTACCTTAATATAAATTGCAGACGCACATCCTGCTGTATCGTTTTTCGCAAGAATTGCTTGATTTTATGCTTGTTTCACGCGATTTTAGTGGTCTATTTGCCAGCCGATTGTATTTATGCGTGTGAACAAGCGGTATTTCGCGTTTCGCGCTGCATTTTTACGGTGATTGAAGGACGTTGATCCACTCATTCATTACATCACCTAACGTGTTGCGCATATGATAGGTTGGACGCCAGCCGACATGCTTTTCGATTTTGGCATAGGTTCCGTACAAAACGGGAATATCGGAGGGGCGCATGCGGGCGGGATCGTAGGCAACTTCAACAGGGATGTCACAATGCTCCAGTAAAATGTTCAGAATGGTGTGGATGCCCACGGGGTGTCCTGAGCAAATAAGATATGCTTGCCCCGTTTTTCCCTTCTCGGCCAGCATTTGATACGCTCGCACAACGTCGCGCACATCGAGGAAATCGCGTTCGGCCGATAAATTGCCCACCATCATCTTTGGCGGAATCAACCCCAGCTTAATCTTGGCAACTTGACTAGAGAAATCAGGCACAACAAAGCCCAACGACTGACGTGGCCCAATATGATTAAAGGGACGCGCTTCAACTACGGGCAACTCATACCGATTGGCATAAACGCGCACCAGTTCGCCCGCCGCGTGTTTGCTGACGCCGTAGGGGTGGCGTGGCTTGGGGATGGAGCGTTCTGAGATGGGAAGCTGATTCGGCCGAATCTTGCCATAAATCTCAGCGCTGGTGACAACCACAACCCGTGGTCGGCCGAAAGCCACCGCCGCCTCAAGCAAATTTGCCGTACCGCCAATGTTGATAGCCAATGTTGTTGCAGGATCTTGCCACGCTTTCCACGTTACCGCCTGCCCGCCCAAATGATAAATCACATCAGGCGCGACATCTGCCACAATCGCTTTCATACGATTGAGATCGAGCAGATCGCCTTGCAAGACGTTGAAATTAGGTTGAAGGGTGGGAACAGAGGGGTTACGCGAGAGACCCCACACACGATGACCCTCGGCAAGAAGATTGTCTACTAGGTGCGACCCTGCAAATCCGTTTGAACCCGTCACGAATATCCGCATAGGGTTGCAATTATACAAACTTTATCGAAACGGTTGAGTAGCAAATTGGGATTAATAGGCTGATTTAGCCCATAATCGCCAACTTTAGCGCCGATTGACGGTCAGAACGATTGGCAGCAGGACAAATGCGGGGATTTCAGTGTACGGATCGGTCAGAATAAGACCTGTTGACGTGGCCCCGTCTAAGTTGAGCGCCACTTTCAAATTCAGATCGCTGGCTCGTAAGTAGTCGCTGAGCGTGGACAGTGTGAAATTTGATCGGGCTGTGACAATGAGAAAAATCTGCCCGTTGTGATCTTGCGCGATGACGGTGCGCCGCGCCCGATTGGTCGATTCTTGCGTGTAGCCGCTGCCGTCGGGGTGAACCAGTATGGGGAACGCCTGTAAACCTGCGTCTATCGGCTCACCCACCTGATAGGGTTCGGCCGCAAGGGAGCGCACACGCGCCACCCCGTCAATAATTTGCACCATGCCGCCATACTCATAGCTCCAGCCGCTAGCTTCCCCATCGACAACTGTTAGACCCGTCGCATCATACTCCGCTGTGAAAAACCCGCCATTCATGGTGATTAACGCGCCCGTTTCTTCAGACCATTCTGCCAAGGTTTGCGCCTCGCCTGGACGATAGGCCACATCAAAATGGTACAGGGTGGGATCGAGCCGCAGAATGACGATACGGTCAACTTCTGCATCTACTTCGTCCACGATGCGGATAACGCGCCGCGCCATTCCTTCCTCTAGCGATTCCCAGCCCGTATCGAGGGGTTTCGGCCGAACTGTTTCAGTGGGCAGAATCGGCGGAATAGTCGGGCTAATTGTTTCCGATTCAAGCGGCACAAACGGGGGTGGCGCAGGTGGCGCATCACAGCTACTAAGCCAAAATGCTGCGGTAATCAAAATAAGGGTGAGAAGTCGTGTACGCGCCAGAGTATACTCCTGTGGGTGTTAGCCAACTTTGCTTGGTTTAGATGTCAGCAGGGCGGCATCGCTGAGGGTTAGCGTTTGACGATGGACTTTTGTATCGCGATGGTCGATGCCCAAGGCGCGTAAAATCGCGTCTGGGCGTCCCGTCGCGCCTTCTTTGCAGGAGACATTGAAATGCAACAGATCGTTCTCATCCATCACAATGTCATGAATCATCGGACGCAGGTTATACGTTTTGCCTTTGTTCTTCTTGCCCGTTTTCTCGGCAATTACTTCCTCTTGTTCGAGAAGGGCGCTGATTGTTTCGCGCAATTCGGCCGAATTAAAGGTCACATGCGCCAGCTTCACCTCATACAGCGCCGTCACCGTGAGCGTTGGCAAAGCAGGTTGACGGACATAAACAGACCGCGCCCCAATCACTTCCATCCCTGGGGCCATGCGCTCGTTTAATTGGCTCATCGCCTGCGCCGCGTCAATCTCCTCGCGCAACCATAGGTCAACAAATTCGCAATCGCTGGTGTAGCCCAGCGGCAGCGCGTTGGCAAACTGCATGCGCGGCCGGCGATTAAACCCTTGGGTGTAAGCCATCGGGATTTTGGCGCGGTTTAAGGCGCGTTCCCACGTGCGATTTACGTCTAAATGCCCAATCCAGCGTGCTGGGCCAAATTTGCGAAAAGTCAGTCGAAGTCGTTGAACGTAAGTTGCTTCCATAAAATGCTCAGTGTAGTAAAGTGGTGAAACCACAAGTGGCAAGTGTCAAGCGAAAAGCTAGAAGGTTAGAGTGCTATCGTTTTTCACTTTTCACACACACGGTGTACATTTTGCACTTGTACACCGCAAATTGATAGTGCTGAATTCTAAACGTTTTCTGTTCGCAAGTCAGCTTTTGCTTTGGTACAGTTAACAACTTCATTTCTGAATCAAGAGGATCCCATGAAATTATCTGTTCAACAAGGCGATATTACACAAACATCGGCCGATACAATCATCACAAACCTGTTCAATGATGTCACAACGCCAGGCGGCGCAACGGGCGCGTTAGACGCCGCGCTCGACGGCGCGATTAGTGATCTGATTGCGAATGGTGACGCAACAGGGCGATGGGGCGAGGTGCGCGTCATTTACCCGCGTGGCGTGATTGCCGCCAAGCGCGTTTTAGTAGTTGGTATGGGCAAGCGTAAAGGGTTTGGTCTTGAAGGCGTGCGTAACGTGGCTGCATTTGGCATTCGCGCCGCACGAATCCACAAAGCGCAACACGTAGCAACCATTGTGCATGGGGCGGGTGTTTGTGGTCTCGACATTGAGGCAGCGGCACAGGCGACCGTCATTGGTTCGCTGCTGGGGTTGCAGACGTTTGATGCACAAAAGCGCAAGACGCCGCCCCATGAGATTGAGTCGATGACGATTATTGAATATGCTCAGTCGAAGATTGTTGCTATTGAGAAGGGGGTTGATTCGGCCGAAAAAATCGCCCCCGCCGTCAAAACGGCCCGCGACCTTGTTTTCTTGCCGCCCAATGTTGCCAATCCTGAATATGTTGCCGCCACGGCGCAGGCGATTGCGGACAATAGCAAGTTGCAGATTACGGTGGGGGATCGCGCTTGGGCGGCCGAACACAACATGGGCGCTTTTCTCGCTGTGGCGCTGGGCGCGGGTTATGAGCCGCGCTTTATTGTCCTTGAACACAACGCCGATCGAACTGATTTGCCAACGGTTGTGCTGGTTGGCAAAGGGATTACATTTGACACGGGCGGAATCTCGCTCAAGCCATCCGCCAAAATGGGCGCGATGAAAAGCGACATGGGAGGCTGTGCCGCCGTGATTGGCGCAATGCAGGCGGTCGCCGCGCTCGATCTTCCGCTGCGCGTCATCGGTTTGACGCCCTGCACCGAAAATATGCCCGACGCGCACGCCTATCGCCCTAGCGACGTCATCACCGCCAGCAACGGCAAAACGATTGAGATTATCAGCACTGACGCGGAAGGGCGCATGGCGTTAGCTGACGCGCTTGTGTATGCCGATCGCTTCAAGCCCAACTTGGTCATTGATTTAGCGACGCTGACTGGGACGGCGGTTCGCGCCATGGGCGAAGGGGTTGCCGCGCCCTTCTTCTATACCAGTGAGCGGGTCCGCGATCAGCTTTCTTTTGCGGGTCGGGCTTCGCACGAACGGGTTTGGCCTTTTCCTTTTTATCCTGAATATCGTCGCGCCATCGACTCACCCGTGGCCGATATGAAAAACAGCGGCGGTGCGATGGGCGGATTGGGAACCTCTGCCGCGTTTTTGCGCGAATTCACAAGCTATAGCTGGGTTCATATTGATATTGCGGGCGTGGCGCTCACCAACAAAGCGACTGCCAGCGCCTATGACACCCACGGCGGTACAGGCTTTGGGGTGCGTCTCTTGGTTGAATTTTTGCGTCGGTATACGAATTGAGGCATTTGGGAAGATAACAATATAGCGAGAAAGCCTGCACGACTTTGTCGTGCAGGCTCTCGAATGTGAAACACGGGTCCTCTTTAATTAATCGATCAATCGCGTCGCACAGCAACCCAACTCAGGCCACACAATGTGAGTGCAGTAATGATAATGAGCCAATTGTAATTTGTTGCTGGCGTGTTCATGTCACGAAGTGTTGCGGCTGATGTGACGTTGCATCCTTCCGAACCCTGTATACAAGTCGGTGTGGGAGTCTCAGTAGGGGAAGGAGTCTCAGTAGGGGAAGGAGTCTCAGTAGGGGAAGGGGTCGGCGTTGGTGTCACGCATATTCCCTCTTGATGGCAATTTTCTGGGACTTGGATTATTGGTTCTGCGAGGTTGGGACGTTGGAGTGGGACAGTCTCGGCCGAACCTGCACTCCGATTCACTACACCATTCAACAACGACGAAACTGAATATGTCGCATCTGACAATCCTTCCACCATGACTAGATAATCTCCACTCTGCGCGGGATCAAACTGAATCGCACCGCTCGCCGTCAACTGTTGCGCTGACCAGTGGTTATCTGGCTCCCAAATTCGCATCGCTGCACTGCCGTTCAATAGGTCAAAGTTAATCGCCACATTGTCGTTTGTCTCAGCGTTAAAGCGATAGTAAACCACTTCTTTTTCTGCCAATTCACTGCCGTCGGGTGCATAATTAAACGAAATAATAGCAGGGGTTTGGTTTGTTCTCCAATCATCTGACATGCCCCACACATGCAGAATAACATGTCCTGGCTCAACCGCATCGGGTAGCGTCAACTCGTAGAGCGGTGTGTTTGGATTGGACAGATAGGATGTATCTATCAGCTCTGGAACCTGTGAAGCAGGGTTATCGCCTGGTAAATATTGATACGTCTGCACAATCAACATATTTAGTGGGGCCTTGTGCGTCAAAGTAAGCGTAACGGTTTTGCTTTGCAGCCATTGCAAACCACCTTGTATGCCTACTGTAAGGTTAAGCGGCGGCGGATTGGTTGCGTTGTCAGTGTGAGTTGCGCCGTTGTCGGTCTCAACTTCCTCTATAATGCGGTTGTCTGGATCAACAATCACCTCGAATGTATATTCGCCTGCTTCGGGGGTGAAGGGGAGCGAACTTTCAATCACGTAGGTCCCTGTCAGAAGGTATCCTGCGCTCACGGTGTTGCTAAAAATGACTGTTCCATTTTGAGAGACCTCAAATCGAACTAAGAGGTTAGAAACGGCCGAGTCTGTTGTTATCTCCGCCCCAATATATGTTGAATATCCTACATGCAAACGACCCTCAATTGGTGTGGTGATTTTCTCAGCAAACAGCCCCCCTTGTTCTACCACAGGCGGCAACTCTGTTAAAGTTGCTTTTGTTACTACGGTCAATCCTTCTGCTTGAGTGCGTACTTCCCAGTAGCGTGTAAAGACATCTGCCCATGTTGGGCTGTCGCCCGTGATGAAACGGTAAGGGTGTGGATTCACATTAGAATCATCGTTATAGAATGCGGCATGCCATGAGAGGGTGCGCGTCAGACCATCTGTTTGCCCAATTAAATCGGCATAAAAACTGAGACCGATCGCGTCTGATTGGTCAAATTCCCACATTGGCGTGAGTGGTGCAGCAAACCAAGGCGTGCCGTTAGCAACTGTGTTTGTAATGACCGCGTTTGCCAACAGGGTACGGGCTTGCAAGGCACGTAAGCCAGCCCCTGACATAAAGCCGAACTCCTCTGTTAACTGTGACAGGAATGCGCCTACATCACGCAGTGCATCTGGATCATCCTGCGCAAAATCTTTTTTGCCATAGGTTGTATCACCACTGGGGCTGTTCTCAGCAGCTCTCTTTAATTTTTCCGCTGTGCCAGTTGGGTCTGCATTAAATTCGCGAATTAGATACCATGCCATTTCATCAAAAAGTGATTTGATCCTTGTTAAGGCTGCGCTATCGATAACAGTAAGTGTGCGCGGGTGGTCAACGTCTGGGTTGTTATCGGCAAGGTCTGCTTTTGCGATTTCTGCGTCATAAGCGTTCATGATGCTGGTTGCTAACGCTGCCGCATCGTCACTTGGAGTCATAGCAGTGAATGCTGCTCCTGCCATTGATGGCCCGAAGTAAGCATAGTGAGGTGACCCAACAATCATCTCCGCGTAAGGTGTCCCGCCATCGTTGCTGACTTCGTACACTTCCTCAAGCGAGAGAGCAAAACAATGGGTCAAGTCAAGCACATCAATTGGTGTCTCGCCACCTTCTGTGCCGATTTCAAGCATTCGACGAATTGCATAAGGGGTAATCAACGGATTTTGCGAACGCCAATCGGTGAAACTGGAAAATGCACCTACTGTATATGGCAGTGGAAAAACCAGCCCGTTGACCATACGGCTGTTGTTATTAACGATGTTGCTTAAATCGACAGCGGGAGCGAGGAACGTGCCATGTCCGTAGTAGGAAAGCGTCGTTTTGGTGTCTGCGTCCGTATAGTTGGATAATGCCCACTTGAGGAAGCCACCCAACTGCTCCCCGTTTGTCATCTCATACTCGTTAATCGTTGTGGTCAACACGCCATTCGCATCGGGTAGGCCAACTACTGATGTCACAATCCCATTGAGAATAAGCAGTACGTGCGTATCATCTGTTCCGTCTAAATCAATCAATATGATACTCATCTTATGTGGCTCACCTACCGATGCATCTACAACCCCTTGTACTGTCTCCCGATATTTTGATGCCAAATTTCCAGCACTGTTTGGATCATTATCCCCTGCAAATAGGATGATTTGGACGCCTTTTTTCTGTTCTGAACATGCAATGTTTGTTCTTCCTATATGGGTGATGTCTAACAGCCATGCTTGGAAACCTGCATCCTGTGGTTCACACAACTGTGTGTTGTTGAAATGAAAGGCTGAAAGTTGTAATGCTGTAAACTGTGTTGGAATTGCTCCTGAGAGGGTTGGATTGTCTTGTACGAATAGATATGCAAGAGAGGAAAGGTTACTAATTTCTACTGGGAGGGTCTCCAACTGATTGTCCGACAGATCTAGTTCAGATATATAGAGGTCACCGATTTCTGCTGGGAGAGTTATTAGGCGATTACCCGACAGATCTAGCATATCTAGACCCGTGAAAGTGCCAATCCCTGCTGGGAGAGTCGTTAGTTGATTGTTATGCAAACTTAGCCCACTTAGAGAGAGGTTGCCGATTTCTGTGGGGAGTCCTGTCAGTTGATTGTTATCCAGATATAGTCCACCCAGAGAAGATAAACCGCCGATTTCTGCTGGAATGGACCCTACTAGATTGTTTGCCGAGAGATCGATATCCGATACATTCCCACTGCTGCATGTAATACCGTGCCAAGAGCAGGGAGTGTTTGTTTGCAACCAACTGGTGTTCGTTGTCCAGTTATCACCATCTGTTTCGTTGTAAAGGGCTTCCAACGCTTCACATTCAATTTGGGAGATTTCAGTGACATTGTTGCAGTCAAATATTTCTGGTTCTAGACAGACAGTGCCTGTTCTTGTCAAATAAGGAATATTCAGCAACCATGTTTGGAAATCAGTATCTGGTGATTCACATAGTTGTGTGTCAGCAAAATAAAAGACTACGAGCTGAGAATCCATAAATGTTACTGGAATCTCCCCAGTGAGGTCTTGATTGTTACTTAGATATAGAGACGTTAAAGAAGATAGATTACCGAATTCTGCTGGGAGGTTTATCAGTAGATTATTGGATAGCTCTAGAAAGCTTAAAGAAGAAAGGTAACTAATTTCAGCGGGGAGGCTTGTTAGCTGATTGTCAGATAGTTTTAGATACGTTAAAGAAGAG
>JBMZDF010000102.1:0-14807 GCA_049614105.1 Promineifilaceae bacterium (SeqCode) | reverse complement strand
AAATCAAGTTGGAGAATGAAAATTATTAATAGCAACCTAAATCAACATAGGGAATTGAAGCGCAAAGCTGGCAAAGTAACAAACTAAAAGCTTTTATAGAAATAGGGAAGGATGGCAGCAAAACCAGTCGTCAGCATACCTCATTCGGCATCTCCTCTCAATAGTTATTTGTGTCATATTCGTGAAATTTAGAGCAATAAACAAGTAGACGCTGATTTTCGTAAGCTTAGCAGCTTGATGTTGCAATCAAGACCTGAAAAGTTAGGCCGTTTGAGCGATAATTGCAGAAATCAAGAGTGTATAAAACAGGGTGTAGGCATGCCGTTTACAACGCCTGTTGTTAGGAGTTAATGATTATGCAGCTTTGGGGCGGACGATTCGCTAAAGAGACAAACGCGCTGGTACGGGCGTTTAATGACAGTATTGGATTTGATCAACGCATGTGGCGTGAAGATATTGACGGCAGTATTGCTTGGGCGTGGGGATTGTCTGCGGCAGGCGTGATTGATTCGGCCGAATCGGAAACAATCGTCGGCGGTTTGCACGACGTGGCGGCCGAATGGGAAAACGGCAGCTTCCAATTAAAAGACGGCGACGAAGATATTCACACCGCCAACGAACGCCGTTTAACTGAAATCGTTGGGTCAGTCGGTGGCAAACTGCACACGGGACGCAGCCGCAACGATCAGGCCGCAACCGATTTTCGCCTGTGGACGCGCACCGCGATTGGGCATTTGGTTGAACAGGTCAAATTGGTGCAGGGGGCGATGATTCAATCGGCCGAAGCAAATCACGATCTGCCGCTGCCAGGTTATACCCACCTGCAACACGCCCAGCCGATCACTTGGGGCCATTGG
Organism: Promineifilaceae bacterium (SeqCode); assembly: GCA_049614105.1. Taxonomy (GTDB): domain Bacteria; phylum Chloroflexota; class Anaerolineae; order Promineifilales; family Promineifilaceae; genus CALECP01. Next base: position 13,950 of record JBMZDF010000102.1, on the reverse strand, counting down.
ATTATGTCCCACTTTTGGCCGCTCCAGCGCGATGTCAAACGGTTACAAAACGCGCTCGATTCCGTAGATGAATGCCCGCTAGGCGCATCCGCACTCGCTGGGACAGCTTTCCCAGTCGATCGCGCTTTTCTCGCGGAACAACTTGGCTTTAGCCGCGTGACAGACAACAGCCTCGATACGGTCAGCAATCGCGATCACATTGTCGACACCCTCTATGCGTGCGCCATGATCGGCGTGCATCTCAGCCGCTTGTCTGAACAACTCATTCTGTTTAGCTCGCAAGAGTTTTCGTTTGTGCGCCTAGACGATGCGTTCAGCACGGGCAGCAGCATCATGCCGCAAAAGAAAAACCCCGACACGCTGGAGCTAACACGTGGCAAATCAGGGCGGCTGATTGGCTATCTGATCGGGCTGTTGGTCACAATAAAAGGGTTACCCTCTACCTATGATAAGGATTTGCAGGAAGATAAAGAAGGGTTGTTTGCCGCTTACGATCAGCTGATGGTTATCCTGCCCGTTATGGCAGGTGTGATCAGCACGCTCACGCTCAACGGTGACAAAATGGCGGCGCAGCTTGAGCCGGGGCTATTGGCGACTGATTTGGCCGATTATTTGGTCAAAAAAGGGATGCCGTTTCGACAGGCGCATGGCGTTATCGGCCGAATTGTACAGGCAGGCGAGGAGCGTAATATCCCTATCACCGATCTGTCGCTCGAAGATTTGCAGTCAATCAGCGATCTCTTTAGCGAAGATGTGATCGAGGCGTTCAGCGTCGAAGGGTCACTCAACGCCCGTAACGTCACGGGCGGCACAGCCCCCGCCGCCGTTCTGCGCCAGATTGAAACAGCAAAAGAACGACTATAGACAAAGCGCGTTCAGCATTCGGCCGATCGGATACTGGACGCCCTCTTACCCCTCTGCTCGGCGCTGAAAATGTAGCCATGCTGATTTCCACGGGGCGTGGAAGTCGATGCGCTTGCCATATTCAATGTTTAGCAAAGTAAATGCTGGGGCAAATTGTTGTAACAACAGCGTTTCATCTAAGCCAACGGCGGTGCTTGCTCCTTTCTCAACGGTTGCTTCTTGCAAACGAGCGTACATGAGATAGTCGGCGTTTGGGTTGAGCAGGCGGGCCAATTCGTTGATGTAATGGGTGATTTCGGCCGAATTCAGCACGTGAACACAACCCACATCAATCGCTAAATCATACCCCTCCGCTAAAAACCGCAGATTCGTCACATCACCCTGATGAAACTGCGGCGCAACCCCTGCGGCACACGCACGCTGCTTGGCAACCCGGATCGCCTTCTCAATAAAATCAACGCCATCAACTTCCCAACCGCGCTGCGCCATATAAATGCTGGCGCGACCATACCCGCACCCCAAATCTAGCGCACGACCCGCAGAGCGATTGGTCACTAAGTTCACAACTTCAGGCGGGGGCAGCGTATCGTCCCAAGGCAGCGCATCCCCACTTTGATAACGCTCCCGCATCGTTTCATAAATTTCGTTTGTCATAGATAAAAGGTGTTTGAGTTCAATGTAAACCTCTGAGGTTTTTATGCACATGCCAGAGTAATTGGCGACAAACCTCTGAGGTTTTCGCAAAGCAGCCCTGACTAATATTCCATATTCAATACCCAATAGTAGAAACTGCGTCCCGAACGCCAAATACGAGATCCATTAATCGAGTTGCTTTCTAATCTCCCATTAAACCGCAACCTACGATACAATACAGAATGGATTGTGATTCGATTCACAATTCACGGATCCCTGTTGGGTCCCACCTTCGATTCAACATCATGAAGGTGATTGAATTTCACAAGATCGATCTAGGTAGATGTGGAGATCTCGGTATGGAAGCTTTGCTGAAGTTACTTGGTGTGCGTCGTCGCAATCAAGAATGGCTGACATTTTTAGTTGTTTTACTACTATTCATCCTCACATTCCTACTCCTGCGCAGTTGCGTTGGTGGGAATGTGCAGGGAAACCGCAACGCGCTGACGGTACGGCAGCCTGTGTTGCCAAATGGTGCGGTTGTTGGGCAGGAATTTCCGTTTCGCGGCACTTTTCAAGGGACCGAGGCGGTTGAGCTTTATCTAAACGGCGAGCGCATCGGCCGAACACGCGCAAGTCGCAACGGAGATTGGCAGCTTTCATCTTCTATTTCAAAACCTGGCATCTACTCTTTGCAAGCCATCGGGACCGATTCGAGTGGCAAAGAAATTAAGAGCAGCCGTTACCCAATTGAAATTTACCCCGCACGTACATTTGACTCGTTCGGCGAAGTCAATAATCTCCACAACATTATTGGCGGGGGCAACGGCGCTGGCAACAACGCCATGAACGTCGCACGGTTTGGCTCAGGCGTTCCGTTGATTGATGAGGCGTTGAACGGCCTCACGATCGCACCGGGTCGTTTCTTCTTGACGGGCAGCGGAACACCTGACAGTCGTGTTTTTGTCACAAACAACGGCGAACCGCTCGGTACGGTTCAAGTCAACAACAGCGGCCGCTGGCGCACCAACGTCTCGCTGCTCAATGAGGGCAAGAATCATTTTGAGGCCTCTAACGCAGATGTCGTCGGGCTTTCTTCTTCGACGGCCGATGTGCGCGTCGCAAATCCTGCCAAAGCCCCAACAATTGGCATCGTTCGCGATGGCGACATCAGCACGGTGAATCTGCGCGGTCGTGGCGAAGTGGGTGACACCCTCTTAATTCATCACAACGATACAGAGGTCGGAACCGCCCTCGTCAGCGACTTTGGCACTTGGTCACTAACCGATGTTCCATTGGCAGATGGTGACAGCACCAATGTGTTTACCGCCTCTGTTTTGGATGACGCGGGTGAAATTGCAGCCACCTCACCTCCCGTGACGCTCAACGTGCGCCGCCTCAGTGGGGATGGAAACGATGATGCGGGTTCATCCGCAGGCAGCACTGTTGACGTCGTCGCGTTGACGCTACAGGCATCGGCCGATGGCGACGTCGCCGATTTGAGCGGTACGGGCAAACCAGACACCACCTTGCGCATCATGCAAAACGGTGAGGAAGTTGACACGGCCGATGTTGACTCAGATGGCGAATGGTCTCTCGCAGGGGTCACGCTTGAGAATGGCGAAAACAGGTTTGTCGCCGAGGGTGAGCCTGATGGTGACGCCATTCCTGTTTCAAACTTTGCGGTTATCGATTTCGCTGGCAACATGGTTTCAGTCCCGCCAACTTTGCAAGCGTCGGCTAACGACGACGTTGCTGATTTGAACGGCACTGGCGAGCCAGACACCACTCTGCGCATCATGCAGAACGGTGAGGAAATCGACACGGCCGATGTTGATTCAGATGGCGAATGGTCTCTAACAGGGATCGCACTTGAGGACGGCGAAAACATGTTCGTCGCCGAGGGTGAACCTGATGGTGATGCCACGCTTGTTTCTAACGTTGTGGTTATCGATTTCGCTGGCAACACAGTTTCAGCCCCGCCAACTTTGCAAGCGTCAGCCAATGGCAACGTTGCTGATTTGAGCGGCACTGGCGAGCCAGACACCACCCTGCGCATCATACGAAACGGTCAGGAAGTTGACACAGTCGATGTCGATTCAGATGGCGAATGGTCTTTAGCAGATGTAGATCTTGAAAGTGGCGAAAATGAGTTTTGGGCAGAAGCAATCACAGGTGATGATGTTGTTACCTCAGCCCCTGTGATTGTGAACGGCGCGGCAATGGTTGGCGAAGTTACAATCAACACGCCTGAATATGATGCAGACGCTGTAACGCTTAATTCGGCCGGTATTCCAATCGGTGCAATCGCGTTCAGCGGCACAGGCTTGCCCGCAGACGCACGGGTTGTCATCGTTTATGATGACGAAGAAGCGGGTGAAACGACAGTTGATGATGAGGGAGAATGGGCATTTTCGGCCGAACTCCCCCTCAACCCTGGCGAACACACCGCCCACGCACTCATCTTTGACGAAGATGGTGAAGCGGTTGAATCAGACCCAGTAACCTTTGCTGGCATCGATCAGGTGGGTGAGCTAAGCGTTATCTTTGTTGACAACGCCAATGGCGAAGAAGGCGACGGCAACGAGACGACAGGCGAAGCAGCCAGCGCAGCGTCTGACCTGCCCGTGGTTGAGCTTATCTTGGATGCCTCCTGGAGTATGACCTTCCCACTGGACAGCGCCGAAGAAGCGGATCGCCTCACGGCCAATAATCCAGACAGTCGTTTTGCCATCGCCCGCAACACGCTGGTTGACATTGTGGACAGCAGTTTGGTCAGCGGACAGCCAATCGGTTTGCGCGTCTTTGGGAACTTGCGCGGCGATCTTGAGTGTCAAACAGACATCATGATTCCTGTGAGTCCATTAAATAAAGAAGCAACAACTGACTTGCTACGTCGCACCGCTCCACAATACAACGCGAACACCGCTATTGCGGCATCGCTGGCGGGTGCAGCAAACGATTTGGACGGCATTGAAGGCGACATCACCATTGTCCTGCTCACAGACGGTCAGGAAACTTGCGAAGGTGACGTTGCGGCCGAAATCGAAGCGTTGCGCGAAGCGGGCATTAACGTGACGATTGACGTGGTTGGGTTTGCCATTTTGGATGACGAGCTACGCGCCGAGTTTGAAACTTGGGCAGAGCTAGGCGGCGGTACTTACTACGATGCACGCGACGGCGAAGCATTGGCACAGGCGCTCACCTCAACATTGCAAGCGTCATTCCTCGTTGAGAACGCCAGCGGTGAAGTTGTCGCACGTGGTGGCGTTGGTTCAACGGTAGAACTACCAGTGGGTCAATACACGGTTCGCGTCGGCAACCAAAGCTACGACGTCGAGGTCACAGTCGAAGGCTCAAAGGTCGTTGTCAAATAGCCGACAGACACAACCTAATTTTTGAAAAAGAGCGTGCCAGCAGTTGCTGGCACGCTCTTTTTGATTGACCGATTTTAAGACAATTTATCCGCAAGTTGATAATAAAAGTGGATAGCGGTGTCAATGCCGCGCCCAAAATGTTCTAAAAATAGATACTCGTTCGGCGCATGTTGTCCATCCCCGACGCCAAACCCAAACATCGTAATCGGCATACCAAGCTGACGGGCAAACATGCCTGTAATTGGCACAGACCCACCCATGCCGAGAATAACGGCCGATTGCCCCCAAACCGCCCCATATGCCGCTTGCAGTGCGTCAACCACAGGGCCAACGTCGAGCATTTTGGCGGCATGAGAGGCGCTAAACATCTCAACTTCAATTTCAACGGTGTCACAGTTAAAACTGTTGATAAACGCCACAAACTTCTCGGAAATCACCTGTGGATCTTGGTTGGCGACCATCCGCATACTGACCTTAAACCCAGCCTTGGCAGGAATAATTGTCATCAGCCCTTTGCCCTGATACCCACCCCAGATGCCGTTCACGTCACAGGTTGGCTGGCTGGCAACACGCTCGATGTGGCTGTAGCGCGGATCGCCCCAAAACGCTTTTGCGCCTGAAAAGCGTTGCTGGAACGCTTTGAAGTCGTCCTCAATTTGCGCGAAGGATGCTTTTTCGGCCGAACTCGCACCCACCACCCCCTCATAAAACCCAGGGATCAAAATTCGCCCGTCCCGATCGTGCATCGCCGCAATAATCTCCGCCACCTTATGCGTTGGATTGTGGACCACGCCGCCAAACTTGCCCGAATGCAGATCGTGATCACAGCTTGTCACCGTCACCTGCCCGTCAATGATGCCGCGCACCGATGAAATGATATAGGGCTGATCGGGCGCGGGGCCACCGTCTGAAATGACGAGTAGATCGGCCGAAAGCAGCTCCCGATAACGATCAAGCGCCGCTTCCATACCTGGCGATCCGCTTTCTTCCTCCCCTTCAAAGAAAATTTTGACGTTCAGAGGCAACGTCCCAGCGGTAGCAAGCATCGCCTCAAACGTTTTCAGGCTAACGATACAGCCGCATTTGTCATCCATCGCGCCGCGTGCATAAATTTTGCCATCGATAATTGTTGGCTCGAACGGATCGGTTGCCCAGCGCGAGACAGGTTCAACAGGCTGCACATCGTAATGGGCATATACCAGCACCGTCGGCTTATCGTCCCCTGCGTGCAGCCAGTCACCATAAATAATGGGATGTCCGTCTGTTGCCAGCGCTTGGGCATTGTCAAACCCGATACGGGTCATCTCAGCGATCAGCCAGTCACCTGCGGCGTGGATGCCATCGACATAGGCTGAGTCGGTGCTAATCGACGGAATACGCAGCAGCGCAAAGAAATCTTCGAGAAAGCGGTCGTGTTGTACGTGAGCATACTCAACAGCAGATTGAATCATGGGGTCTCCATTTAACGTTTATCAGTCACACCTAAAATTTTAGCGGTCTTCAAAAGAAACGACATGCTTGTATTGAGCGGGAATTTACAGCGTTGGGGGCGTCATTTTCGCTTAGAAACCTGCTACAATGTCCCAAAAAGCTAACCTTATGGAGATACATTGATGTCTATAGAAATTATTCTTGCTCCAAGTTTAGGTGTTTCGGCCGAAATGCTTACCGACGCATGGAATGCTGATACTGAGGCGCTTGAGATTGGTTCGGCCGAAATGGAAGCGCAAACGCGCAGCGGTTTAGAGTCAACCGAGATCACCAGCATGATTATCGGCGCAGTCATCGGCGGCACAATCGGCATTGGCTTCGACGCGCTCAAGCATGTCATTATCAAACTGCTCGACGACCTGATGGACAAAGACAAAACAACCTCAGTTGAGGTTCCTGCCAACGCCACCATCAACAAAATCGAGAACCCTGACGGCAGCATCCGCGTTGTTATCACCGCCCCACCCACCGCCTAGTGGTTACAGTCAGCCTCATCCAAATTCAAATCACAGCTTCTCGACCTGCCCATCTATGAGACATTTGAATAGCAAACGTGTCCACTATGCCCTCAAACAGCTTCTCCTCCTAACGTTTATTCTGGCATGTCATACGAGCGTCGGACGTGCCGAGGAGACATACAGCTATTGGCTCCCCATTATCCAACGTGCGCGGCCAGCGATTGGCAACGGCGTCGCCCATGATTTCGTCGCCGAACCACGCGCCAAGCAAGCGCAACTGCTCGCCGCCATGCAGGATGCAGGCATTCGCAGCATTCGCCTGCCGCTGCGCTGGACAATCATTGAACCGCAGCAGGATGATTTCAGATGGGCCAAAACAGATCGTGCGATCGAGTTGCTGCATGCAAACAACATCGACATCATCGGTGTGCTGACTTGGGTTCCAACTTGGGCAAACGGACAGTCAAGCGCCAACACGCCAAGCGGCCATTTCCCCGAAGCATACCCACCATACAGCGTTGCCGACTTCACCAATTTTGTAAATGCGGTTGCCAGTCGCTACCGAGGGAAAGTCCAAAGCTACGAAATCTTTAACGAGCCAAACAGCGATCTGTTTTGGCGACCTGCCGCCAACGTGAGCGAATACATCCCATTTTTGTGCGATGGGTATGCGGCGATCAAAGCGGTTGACTCTAACGCGATTGTGGGAATGGGCGGGCTTGTTGGCAACGGGATCGACTTTATTCGTCAGCAGCGCGACCTAGACGACTATCTGCCAGCACTGTATGCCCAAGGCGCACAAAACTGCTTCGACATTGTGACAATCCATCCTTATGTTCACCCTGTTGAAGTGGGGCTGAACAGCTTGCAAACACTTTTCATCGACAAAACACTGGCGGTCATGATCGCCAACGGAGATGGCGACAAGCCGATCTGGATCACAGAAATTGGCTGGTCAACCGCCCCCAACGCATGGGGCCAACCAACCGTGAGCGAAGCTGAAATTGCCACGTGGATCGGTCAACTTTACGGGAAATTACACAGCGTTGAGCGCATCTATTGGTACAACCTACGTGATGTTGGCAATAACCCCAATAGCGTCGAGCTAAATTTTGGCCTCTTGCGCCACGATCTAACACCCAAACCCGCCTTTTACACCTACAAACAGCTAGCAAACCCAACAAGATAAGCAGGTCGTTACCTGTCAACCTCAAGAGCAGGTAACCGTCTGCGTGATAATAAGCATCTTAACAACCTTATGAACATTCTATTTGTTTGTGCAGGGAATACCTGCCGCAGCCCGATGGCTGAAGCTTTAGCAAAAACATTTTTAGGCGCAGATGTCGTCGCAAGCAGCGCAGGCGTTGTTGCAACCCACGGCGTTGGGGGCGCAAATCCGCATGGACTCGCGGTGATGCAAACACATTATGCGCTTGACACAAGTGGACACGTGCCGCGCAATGTTGATCAACTTGATGCAACCGCTTATGATGTTGTGGTGACGCTTGACCCCTCTGTCACCAAGCGACTTTTAACGCGCCCCACTTGGCAGACAGCCAATATCCACACGTGGGAGATTGCCGACCCGCTTGGCAGCGATATGGCAACTTATGTCGCCACCGCCAAACAGATCGAGGCGGCGTTAACATTACTCGCGAAAACGTTGGAATGAGCGTATCGGCATATTTCAACTGCTCACCAACCGCTTTGCCGCTTTATAAACTAAGGAATCATAGCTATGGCAGCACAAACATTTACGGACGACCACTACAACACGCTGTACGGCGATCAAGCTTCGACGCTGTATCAAACGCTGCGGGCGGCATCCTATGGCGAAGAATGGGGGCAAGCGGGCTGGTCGCACTCCTCCGAAATTGACCTATTTTTAAGCTGGCTACCGTTAAACTCGGAAACGGCTCTGTTAGATTTTGGCTGTGGTGCGGGCGGCGTGTCGTTACGGGCAGCGGTGACAAGCGGCTGTCGTGTGCATGGAATCGATATTAGCGAGCAGGGAATTGCGAATGCGCAACTTTCGGCCGAAAATCTCAACCTCCACAATCGCGTCACCTTCGCCGTTGCCGACGTCGGACAACCATCACAACTACCCAGCGAACAATTCGACCTGCTGATTTGCATGGACGCGATTACCGACATGCCCAATCGGCCGAAACTACTCGCCGACTGGTATCAAACGCTCAAACCTGGCGGCATCGCCCTGTACGTTGACTGCCTTGTCATGGCGGGTCAGCTAAACAGCAGCGAACTAAGCATTCGCAGCGGCACAGGGTACAACGTTTACACACCACAAGGCGTCAATGAGCAAATGATCGCCAACGCGGGGTTCACCCTTCTGCGCAGCGAAGACGCAACAGACGGACTTATCGCCGTTGCGGATGGGTGGGTCAAGGCACGCGATCGGCACGCGGCCGAGCTAATCGCGATTGAAGGGCAGCTACGATTTGACCAAGATCAAACATTCCACCGATTAGCGGTTAAACTAGCCCAAGAGCGGCGCGTCCTGCGCACCGCATTCCTGATTCAAAAACCCGTTGCCTTATCTAAGTGACTCACAAAAATCGCTGTTTGTGACTTGTGCAAGTCTCATTTATAGACTCCCTTCGTTATGGTTGATTTAAATGCGTTTATCCCAATTGACCGCCGTCACGCCTTGTCTCGCGGGGAGCAACTGCCAAACCGCACGCAGGGAACCGCGCTTTTTGCTGATATTTCGGGCTTCACGCCTTTAACGGGTGCGTTGGCGGCAGAATTCGGCCGAAAACGAGGCGCAGAAACGGTTCTCCAATTTATCAACCCGATTTACGATGCCCTCATCCATCAGCTACACCAATACGGCGGCAGCGTCATCGGCTTTGCGGGAGACGCCATCACCTGCTGGTTCGACGGCGACCTCAGAGACACCGCCCGCCGCGCCACCGCTTGCGCCCTCGCCATGCAAACGGCGATGCAGCAGTTTGCCATCATCATCACCCCCAACGGAACAGAGGTCGCGCTGGCGATCAAAGTTGCGCTTGCCAGCGGACGGGCGCGGCGTTTTGTCGTGGGCAATCCTGACATTCAGCTCGTCGATGTGCTGGCCGGCGACACGCTGCAACGCATGGCGCAAACGGAAGGGTACGCAAACAGCGGCGAGGTGCTGCTGAGCCCTGAAGTGGTCGCGCTTGTTGGGGCGGTCGATATTAGCGAATATCGGGATGATGTGGCGGTGATCGCCGCATATCACGAGACGGTGGCGCGGCAACCTTGGCCTGTGCTGGCGGTTGACGCCATTTCGGCCGAAACGGTGCAAGCATGGCTCATCCCCGCCGTCTACGAGCGAATCACCGCTGGCGGCGGCTTTCTTGGTGAACTGCGTCCTGCAACCGCGCTCTTTATGCGCTTCTCTGGCATCGACTATGACGGCGACGAAGCGGCTGGCGAGAAGTTCAACGCCTTTATCCGCTGGGTGCAGTCGATTCTCAAACGGTATGCAGGCACGCTAATCCAGCTCACGATTGGCGACAAGGGCAGCTTCCTCTATGCAGCCTTTGGTGCGCCCTACACCTCTGGCGAGGACACGGCGCGTGCGCTGGCGACCGCGCTTGATCTACAACAGTTGCCCCATAACCTTGCATTTATCGCGTCCGTTCAAATCGGCGTGAGTCGTGGGCAGGTCTGGAGCGGCGGCTGCGGCAGCGTCACGCGCCGCACGTTTGGCGTCATGGGGAACCAAGTCAACATGTCCGCACGTCTGATGGCGAAAGCGGAAAACGGGCAGGTTCTCGTCAATGCCGAGCATACGGCCGAAGTTGTCGATGCGTTTCAATTTGAACATCCACGCCAAATACAGGTCAAAGGACGCGATGCGCCACTGCCCGTCACGACGCTCATCGGGCGCAAAACGACGCAGGGCAGTTTGCTGCACAGCGATTCACACACCCCGTTGGTTGGGCAAGCGGATGCCTTAGCCCAAGTGGGTGCTTGGGCATGGGATTCGGCCGAAAATCAAGGCAAACGCATCATCCTGCACGGCGCAGCAGGGATCGGAAAAAGTCACCTTGCCGCCGTGGTTTGCCATCAGGCACGTGATGCGGGCTGGCGAGTGACCACCGCGCTTTGCCAAAGCGTGAGCCGAACAACGCTGTACTACCCTTGGCAACAATTATTTCAGCAGTTGCTCGGCTTGCCTCGCGAACCAGCGATAGGCGAAAGTCAAGCGGACTTTGCACAAACGCAAATCTTTTTGATCGGCATCCGCGTCGCGCAAATCAATCGCGATTGGCTGTCACGTATGCCGTTGCTGGGCGACCTGCTCGGTTTGCCAATTCCAGATACGCCCGTAACGGCCAGCTTTGACCCACAACTGCGGCAGGAGTCGCTGTTTGCGCTGGTGCTTGACATGCTGCGCTGGTGGGCGGCGATCCAGCCATTGTTGTTGTTTATTGATTCGGCCGAATCGATAGATGAAGTGTCGGTAGCTCTGCTGAAATCAGTCGAACACGGCATTAGCCAGCATCCCATTTTGCTGCTGATGGCGCAGATCACCCCGCCAGCCGACGCGGACACTGCCCATGACTCGTTACGCCTTTTAGAAATTTTGCCGCTTGATCGGGCGGACACCGCCGCCTTGATTCACACCCAGTTTGACAGGGCGGTGACACCGCTGCTGGTCGACCTCATTTTTGCACAGGCGCACGGCAACCCTTACTTTACCCGCGAACTGATTCGCGTGTTGCGCGACAGTGGGCAGATTGCGCGTCGGGGGGAATGGTGGGGAATTTCGGCCGATTTACGCACAAACCTAGACGCCAGCCAATTAATCACACACGTTGACAATGCACCTCGCTTGGTTAAAAATGTCGATCTGACATCAGTTCGCATCAACGTGCCTGACTCTGTGCATAACATTGTGCTGGCCCGTATCGATCAGTTGCCCGAACGTCAAAAGCTGATGCTCAAGGTTGCTAGCGTGCTGGGGCATGTGTTCCAGCTTGACATTTTGGTTGATGTGCATCCCTCTGATGAAAAGCTGGACGAGTTGCGACTTGTGCTGTCTGGGTTGAAATCGGCCGATTTTACCGACGAACGCTCACTGCTTGTCCACCTGTTCAAACACAGCACTGCGCACGATGTCGCCTACGAAACGCTACTCTTTGCCCAGCGGCGCGACCTGCACCGCGCCGTTGCCGAGTGGTATGAATCATTGAGCCATGTCCCGCTTGATCGGTTGGGCAACGATGCCCTGATCGCCCCTAACTTTGCCGTCATCGCGTTCCATTGGCAACATGCGGAAGATCGCGAACGCGAGCAGGTTTTTGCGCGGCTGGCAGGACACTATGCGGCGGCAAATTACGCCAACGCGCAGGCGGTTCGCTACTTTTCACGTGCACTGGATCTGACTTCGGCCGATGATTACCAAACACAATTTGACCTGCTGCTAGCACGCGAACAAGTTTATGATTGGATGGGCGAACGGGAAACACAATCGGCCGATCTCAACAGCCTATTGCACCTCGCCGACCAGCTACAGGACGACAAAAAACGCGCCACCGTTCAGCTACAAATCGGCAACTATCACCGTTGGTTGGGTGAGTATGAGCCAGCAAAAGAGGCGATTCAACAGGCAATGAGATTTGCAGCAGGCAACCCCGATTTACAGCTTCGGGCCAACCTGATGCTCGGTCGCTTGCTGTGGATTCAACGCACGTATCAGCCAGCACGCGAGCAATTAGAAGCGACGTTGCAAACCGCACGGAAGATGCAGCAGCGCAAAGTGGAAGCCGACTGCCTGCTTAATCTTGGCAACATCAACTTTTTCCTTGGCAATCATGCACAATCAATTCCTCTGTATCATGAAGCGCAAGCGATTTACAAAACGCTCGACGAGCGCAAAGATCAGGCGGGCGCGTTGGTCATGGAAGGGTTGGCGCTCGACAACACGGGCGACTATGCCGAATCGCGCAAGCTGCTCCAGCAGGCGCTTGGCGTTTGTCGTGCTATCGGTTATCGCGTCGGCGAGAACAACATTCTTGGCAACATTGGTGTCAACTATGAGTTTGTCGGCCAATATGACGAGGCGATTGCGATTCAGGAGCAAGCGCTTGCGGTGAGCCGTGATTTGGAGGATGTAGAGGGTCACAGCTTTGCGCTTTCTAACTTGACGCTGCTGTATGGGTCGAAGGGGGATCTTGTTTCGGCCGAAAAAATGGCAAACACAGCCATGCCCCTCCACCAAATGCTTCAGGACAAACGGAGCGAAGCATTTACGTTAACCTATCTGGGCCACGCTATTTTGCAATCTGGCACTCAGCTTCAACACGCCAAAGCAGCGTATCTAAGCTCGGTCGCGATCCGACGCGAGCTGGGCGAGCATCATTTTCTCATTGATAATTATGCGGGGCTGGCCGAAATCGAACGCCGTGACCAACAATTTGAAGCGGCTCTGGCCCATGTCCGCGACATCCTCGCATGGATCGAGGCGAATGACATTGACGCCGTTGAGCATCCATTGCGCATCTACTGGGCGTGTTATCAAGTGCTGCGCGACACGCAGGACGCCAGCGCCGCTGCGGTGCTAGAAACAGCCCACAAACTCCTTCACACCCAAGCTGAAAAAATTGTGGATGACGCAATGCGGCAAAGCTTCTTATCAAATATAGCCGTGCATCGTGCAATTGAAACCGAGATAGGTCATCACGGATGATTTAGGTAGAAAATCTAGAATACTTCGCAGGCCACATAGCGGCAAGCAAAGACGCTCCCACGCGGAGCGTAGGAGCGAGTCAGCTTCTATCTTCTCAAAAATCTGCGGGATACCTCGTTCCACTGCTCCGCAGCCTATTCGTGACGTTATCGAGACGTTATTTTTGTATAAAGGGGTTGTTAGGTGCGTTCCAAGTAGTAAATCCGTTCGTCGGTACATCCGTACGCTAAAATGAAATACGCCCAATCAATCATTATCTTCTCGTGGATTCTAGGTGAGGAAATTATCAATGTCAGATCATTTTATTAATCTATATCACATTCGATTATTGCGTTTGCTGTTTCCCATCAGTTTGGTTGTTATGATGTTCAGCGTGATGGGCTTGTTATTTCGGCCGAAATCGGCCGAAGCAGACACCCGCCTACTC
>JBMZDF010000101.1:0-14842 GCA_049614105.1 Promineifilaceae bacterium (SeqCode) | reverse complement strand
CGCAACTTTCTCCCCTGCCGCATCAAGCAGAACATAGGAGGAACGGGCGCGAACGCCGTAAGGCAAGACAAGTTGCATGGTATCGGGGTGATCAACATCCAGATAGAAGATGTCAACGCTGTCAGAAAATTCATCGTTAAGCCCATTCACGATGGGCAAATTAGCGCGTCAGGTACTTCACCAGTGTGCAAAAACGTTCAACAACTGCGGTTTGCCCGTTTTGCCAAGCAACGTTGCGTCGCTTTCCGTATAAACCACATTGGTATATCCACCCAAGTCAACTGGTTCGCGGGCAGCTTGTTCAGGCGCAGGGTCGGGGTCTTCTACAACCGCCACTTCTGGTTCGCTTTCAGGCGCGTCGGTTGGCACCTCTGCCACTTCCTCAGCCACTGCGGTTGGTGGCAAGTCAGTCGCGGCAACTGTGTTGGTTGCAGGTGGGGGATCGGTTGCAACTGCGACTGCGACGTCTTGTTCGGCCGATTGACAGGCCACAAAAATCCACACCACCAGCATCATCAGCGCCAGTAGTTTCATCAATCTAGGCATAGGCTAGCTCCTTTCAACAATTGTCATCATTTTTACAGGCAGCATCTTAGCCGAAACATAAGCGGCCCGCATTAGTATGACGCTTGCAAAACGCAGGTTCTTACCATTCGACCTGAGTTACCCAAAGATCGACTTTTTAACAAACTGAAAATGAGGAACTCAACATCCATACGGAATATTAACTTTGTCCTCAAGGTTGCCATCCTATAATGTTCACAGATTCCCAGTACAGGGACAGAAATTTAACGTTAGAGGTAAATAGCTTACTATGAGTACATTGAGTGAAAAATTGAACGTAGACGGTGTTCGGCCGCAAGTTCTCCAAGATTGCACCGCTGTTTTGGAACAAGAAGTCAACAAAAAATCAGGCATTTCAGGCTTCGCCGTTAAAAAAGGGTTTCAGGTTGTCAAACGAATTCAAAGCGGGAGATTGCTCAACAAAGCAATCGATGGCTTGCTTGATGACTTTGCCGACGCTTTAGATCCTTATTACCAGAGCTATCTACAAAACGGACAAAGCGGCAGCTTCTCTAGCTATCTTGCAGGACAAGATGACGCCGTGACCGAATCATTGCTATCGGTTACAGATGTCAAGCGGAAATATACAAGCAATCAGGTGTTTGCGAAGTCATATGACACATTGCGGCCGATGGCGGCTCGTAACGTTAGAGACAGCGTGCCAGCAGTTGGCCAACTAATGCAGAAATACGCATTTTCTGCCTCCTAATTTTTATCCACAGCGTCACAGACTCCTCTCTGTGACGCTTGCCTCCCCTCTTTTTCTCCCCCTTCTTCAATCTTGCCAGTGTCTACCGTTTCCACCCTGCGTGTGGGGCATTCTTGTTGTCTGGATGCCGTTGTCACAATCCCATCTAACAGGCTAGGACTAATATCCTATTGAGCAAACAAGCGCAGGAAACGAGAATACGCACCTATTAAGTAAGGGTTGTTTCAAAATCGCATAGTTTACTGGAAACAGTTTGGAGCTACCCTGCACCAATTAGGTTCGTCACGGCGGGGAAGTCGAGGACATTGTATGAAGATATTAGCGTCTGTGCAGGCGGAACGCACGGGGCGTGTCTACCTTATCTTTTCAGACACCGAGCAATATTATTGGGCACGCGCAACGCCCGGGACAGAGGTTCAAGGGCCATTTGAGTCTTTGACATCGATTTACATGAACATGTCAACGCATGAAGGGAAAACAGCCGTGCATTGGCAAACTGTTTTCGAGCTATTTCAAACCAATCTTGCGTTCCCTGCTACGAAGTTTTTACTTGTATAGCTTTTATTTATGTTCTCATACCCGATCATCATGGGCGACTGGTCAGTTTGACCAGTCGCCTTTTGCTTTCTAATGGCTGAGAGCTACATCAGCGGGATTTGTCCACCGTTTTCGGCCGAAATCAGCATATACCCAACTGAATACGGCCGCCAGCGCCACGTCCCGCTTCGCATCAACTGTCCCGCAACCTGCGTTTGCTGCACATTTTTATAAGATGCCAGTTGCATTGCTTTGCCAATTGCTTCGCCGTCAGCCTGCCACAGCGGGCAACGTTGCAGCTTGTCGGTATAGGTTGCGCCAAGCGGGTCATCGGCAAGCTGTCCGCTCAAAAGGCGCTGGGTGGCGAGTCGTGATTCGGCCGAATTGCGATCATCCTCAATGATGACCAGCTTCCCGCCAGGTTTCAAGACACGCGCCCACTCGTTCAACGCCCGCTGGGGATTCAATAGCTGCGTGAACACGTTGATCGCTAACACCGCGTCAAACGCACCGTTTGCCGACTCAAGCTGATGGGCATCCCCCTCAACAAACTGGCAGGTTCCGCGCACGCCCTTTTTCGATTCGTCCCAACGCTGCCGCGCAATGTCAAGTTGATCGCCAGACCAATCAAGCCCCGTACATTTGGCACGCATTCTCGCCAAAAGCATCGGGATCGCACCAACGCCCGTTCCCACATCCAAAATATGTTGTGTACGTCCCGAAATACCCAAATGACGGCGCAAAATATCTTGCCAAGCTAGCTTCTCTGCTAGCGTCATATTGCCCGCCTGTGCGGCATTACGACGAACGGCGGGGCGGCTTTGCCAATAGGTCTGAAAAAATTGCTCTGTCTGACTAACCATAAAATGCGTTAAAGAAAAATTGAATCATCAATAACAAGATGCGAAACAAAGAAGAAAATCGTCTTTACTCATCATCTGTCATTCATTATTTTGTTGGGTTTTGTATTGTTTCCACTGCGCATTGCATCAACGCACGGTGAATTCACATGATATTAACGCTTTATTGTATCGCGTGGGCAAATAAATGGTTAAAACCAGTTGATGCACAGACAGAATGAGATGCTGTTTATTGAAAGTGGGGTGTAAGTTAGCTAGCATCCAGCCAGATTGAGCGCCAAAAACGTTACAAACGGCAAAGCATCGTTGCTATTTTTAACTGTTAGACTGTTTGATAGCCATCAAAGGTATGATTGTTCAAATAATGTAGCACGTGTGTCGTCACACTTACTTTGACGGAAACGCTTTTTCAACGGCACACTTGAAGGCGTGTCGCGTTAGTCATCATTTTATACGTGGCACAAAATGAAATATTTTAGAGTTCACAACATCAAAATAGTTTTAGAGGGGTTTTTGGATTTTTAATAGATTGGTAGAAGGTGACAGTTCTTAGTTTGGCACATACCTAAATATAATCACGCTAACTAAGTACTTTACCCCATTTTCGGACGTTGAAACGCACAATGGTGCATCTGCTTACAGGAGGATTACAAATTTATACCCAAAGCGAGCCAAATAATGGTTAGCTACTGATTTGAGTTATTTTTCTGATTGTGATTCGTTTAGAAGCACAATTATCCCAAATCACTCAAATCACCATCATGATGAGATCAGTGCTGGTTAACATGGCCTAGCTGCACTAATTCACCTAATTATTAACTCAAAAAGAACTATGATGTAATGATGCATCATAGTTCTTTTGTTTTTGGGGAATTATTGTACAGAGTGGAACAAAAAATATTGTAATCCACAAACAACCCATCTCCAGACACTATCAAAGTCCCCAGCAACATTCTGCGTTAAACTTAGTCCAACTTAAATACATCCGCACTCAGAGGCAATATGTCCCAATATGATATGCTCATTATTGGTGGTGGTTTGGTTGGGCTAGCCACAGCTTACCGCTACCTACAACAATATCCCAATGCAAGTGTCCTGCTGGTCGAAAAAGAATCGGCCGTCGGGCAGCATCAATCAGGCCGTAATTCAGGCGTGCTGCACTCTGGAATTTACTACAAGCCCGGTTCGTTACGCGCCACCATGTGCCGCAGCGGTAAGGCGTTGATGGAACAATTTTGTGATGAGCACGCTGTTGACTACGATTTATGCGGCAAGGTGATTGTGGCTAAAGAAGCGTCCGAACTGCCCGCAATGCAGCGCATCTATGAGCGCGGTCAGGCAAATGGCGTGGCGTGTGAGCTGATCGGACGCGAACGTTTGTTGGAGTTAGAACCACACGTGCGTGGTGTCCAAGCGATTCACGTGCCAGAAGCTGGCATTGCCGATTACCCAGCCGTTGCCAAAAAGTTAGCGGGACTGATTGTCGCGAAGGGCGGCGAAGTTCGCTGCGACACAAAAGTGATAGGGTTGCAAGAGTCGCCCACCGAGGTTGTTGTCCAAACAAATCAGGGCGACTTTTCTGCATCACGCTTGATTAGTTGTGCTGGATTATATTCTGATCGGGTGGCAGAAATGGCTGGCGTACAATCTGAAGTAACAATTGTTCCCTTTCGTGGCGAGTATTTTCAACTTAGGCCACAGGCAGAACATTACTGTCGCGGTCTAATTTACCCCGTTCCTGATACGCGCTTTCCATTTTTAGGGGTGCATTTTACAAAAATGATTGAGGGTGGGGTTGATTGTGGCCCCAATGCGGTGCTAGCTTTTGCGCGGGAAGGATACAAAAAGTCTGATGTGAACCTGCGGGAGTTGGGCAGCGTTTTGGGTTATGCTGGCTTCCAAAAGCTTGCGTTCAAATATTGGGCGTATGGGCTGGGCGAGATGTGGCGCTCATTTAATAAACGAGCTTTTGTCTCAGCATTGCGGGGGCTAATTCCTGAAGTCAACATTGAGGATCTTGCACCTCATCCCGCAGGCGTGCGTGCCACGGCGCTGACTCGCAATGGGGAGATGTTCGATGATTTTGCGTTTGCCCAAACGGCACGAACGCTACACGTGATCAATGCACCGTCTCCCGCCGCAACTGCCTCACTTGTTATCGGCCAACATATTGTAGCTATGGTTGATAAAGTTGAGTCAAATAAATAATAAGTGTGTTTCAAATGGGTTGGTGACGATAGCGTAGACTGGCTCAGCCACCGCTCTTTACTCAAATGAAACACGCCCATAATTAATTATCCAAGACGCCCCGCCCCAATGTAGGCTTGATCAAAAAGAGCCTGTGATATTCACAGGCTCTCGTCGTTTTTATTACAGCTTGGTCACTGTCCGCCAAGTAATACTGGCGATTCATTCACAATATGGTCAAAGTGAGGAATTCGAGCCACTTCATTCACAGGCCAGTAAACGGCCCATCCTTTCCCCACAATTAACTCCTCATCCAGAAACCCCCATGTATGCGAATCGCTGGAGTTGTTTCGATTGTCGCCAAGCACAAAGACTTGCCCTTGAGGTACCTCCCAACGCCCACCATATGACGGTTTCGCATTGATATAGGGTTCGGTTAACACCGTGCCGTTAACGGTAACTGTCAAATTGTCCTTAACTTCGATCACGTCGCCAGGAACACCGATAATGCGTTTGATAAAGTCACGGGAGGGATCGCGTGGATAGTGTAAAACGATAATATCGCCACGGGTTGGCTCGTTAAGCCAGTACGCCATTTTGTTGATTAGCACATATTCGCCTTCCTGCATCGTTGGCATCATACTGCTGCCTTCAATACGGAAGCGGCCCGTCATCGTGTTCACCACCCAAAAGATGAGCAGGGTGAGTAAAAACGTTTCGATTATCTCACGAGCGATGAGGCTGTTTGACTGCGGTACCGAATCTTGCTCGTCTGCGTCATCTATCTCAATGAGGACATTTGGATAGACGGTATCGTAGGATAGGCCCGTTTTATGAGTGGACTCATGAGGGGAAGAATTATGATAGACAGGTACTGTTTCGGCCGAATCAGCCATAAAATACTCCAAAATCAACTTAAGGCACAAAGTCAAATGAACTAGCCTGAATGCATCGCGTTGCATTATAGGCGAGGACGCGAGCACAGGTCAAAGAGGCTTAACGACCCTTAACCTAGTTATCAAAAAGTTTAACATGAACAAAATCGCACTCAGTATCTCGTTTCACAGATACGCTGATTATGAATATGTGCTTTGGGACTTCATGGGGAACCTGTCGCGTGTCCCTCCCAAAAATAGGCAGTAAACTTCTGAGGGTTTCGTCAATAATTAATCGGCAACGCGGTCTGCCCAAATACCCAGCCTTCGATTTCTAAAATCTCGGATGGCAAAATAGGTTTGTCAGCTTGATGCCCCAGAATCACGTTCAACATGCCAAACACACCGACAACAGCGTCAAAAGGGTCTTCCCCATCTGGATGTGAGCCAAACCCTTGTTCAATTTGGGTTTGCAATTCGGCCGAAATTACAACCCCATTCGCATCCGCCCAACGAAGCAAATGGACACCTTCCTGCCGACGCACCGCCTGTTTACGCTTGCTGCCGCGCTGCGTAAACAGACCCAACTGGTGATAAAGTTCACCTGGATAACATTCGGCAATAACAAGTTTTGCTTGTGCATCATTTGCGATCTTGTCCAACGTACCCGCAAAGGGCCACAAAACCAAATGCTCCCAGTTTGGCAGAATCAAATCACGCAGCCCCGACAGCATCCCTTTGCCAATTTGGTTTGCACCCATCGTCCAGAACATGCTGGCCCCGGCGCGACGTTTGCAAGTCGCCCGATCGCACCAGCGGTAAAGGTCAAGTTTGTCTGCAAACCCTAGCCCGTCTAGAAGCTGCTGTCGGTTTGTGCCGCCTGGACGTTTTGGGTAAAAGGGGCGGTTGAGGGAGATTTTTTCGGCCGAATCAGCCACCTCAAAAAATGACTCACGCTCACCCCGCTGAACCGACTCAAGGAACGCATAAAACGAATCAACCCCAATCGCGTTTGCATAAGCAAGCGGCAGCCCGATTGGGAAATCAACGCCGAGCAAAAGGTGCTCCGTCTCGATTAAGACGTCTGCCGCGATAAACGGAAGCGCTGCCTCAACATGATACGTGCCGTTTTTGAGATGAGCCGCAGCAATCCAGCGTTTGCGTGGGTTCACGCTCCAATCTGCATGTGCAACGGTTGGGAATAGAAACGCTGGCTGGTTCAAAACGACAGACCTGACAAGCTGAATCTAAGCAAACCCGCGTGCTTGCCAAGCCGCATACAGCAGAATTGATCCAGAAACGGCGGCGTTGAGTGATTCAACATGCCCTTTCATTGGCAAGGTGATCAGCAGATCGCAATTGTGACGCACCTGTTGGCGTAGGCCGCTGCCTTCATGCCCAATGACGAGCGCTATCGGCCGATTGAGATCAACCTCACCCAGCGTCTGTGCCGTTTTGTCCATCGCCGTTCCAACAATCCAAACGCCTGCATCCTTTAAGCGGTTGAGTGTCTGGTTGAGGTTGGTAACTTTAGCGATTGGCAAATGTTCTGTTGCGCCTGCGCTGGCGATGACCATCGCGGGGGTGATGTCTGGGGCGCGTCGATCCTGCATGATGATGCCGTGGACGCCGACTGCTTCGGCCGAACGAACCAGCATCCCCACGTTTTGCGGCCCTTGCACTAAGTCCAACACCAGCAACAGTGGCGGCTCTTTGCGCTCGTCCGCAAGCGCCAGCATATCGTCCACCTCAGCATAGCGAAACGGCGAAACCTCAAGCACAACCCCTTGGTGTCCGCGATCTTTGGCAAGGTTTCCCAAGGTCTGCTTATCTGTCTCTTGAATGCGGATCTTGCGCTGACGGGCCATCTGCAAAAAAGGAGCGGCCTCTTTCTTGGGCAACCCCTTCTGAATCCAAAACTTGAATATCTTGCGGCCTCGACTGCGCAGTCCTTCGCGGACGGCGTTACGTCGATAAATAAATTCGTGATTTGATGACAATGGGATAAAACCTACTGTGAGCGGCGAGGCCGCCCGTGATGAGCGGGTCGTGGAGAGTGGTTAGGCAACCTGCTGGTGCGTCACTCTCCACGCTTCACTTCTTAATCAATTTCCCAGCTTGTTTCGCCCGTGCCGTCAAGCAACGAGATGCCAAGCCCTTTGAGTTGGTTGCGGATCTGGTCAGACGTTGCCCAGTCGCGGTTTTTGCGTGCTTCAGCCCGCATGCCGATCAGCATGTTGATCAAGCCTGCTTCGCGTTCTGCGCTGCCGCTGTCTTCTGCGCCGCCTTCTGGCACGATACCAAGGACAGTGCCGCCCAACTCGCTATAAAGCGCATCGATTGCAGCCCAGCTTGCACCGCTGTGAGCGTTGCCGTCATTGAGCATCGTGTTGACCTTGCGGGTTAAATCCTGCAAGTCAGCAATCGCGGAGGGCGTTGTGAAGTTGTTGTCCATGTTTGCTTTGAATGCAGCACGTGTCGCGCTTAACATGTCAGCAACTTCTGTTTCAACGTCGCCCTCATCGCTAGCTTTTGCCCGTGCTTTGCTAACTGCACCCCAAACGCGCTTCCACGCCTTGTCTGCATCAGCCAACGCCTGATCAGAGAAGTCGATCGGGTTTGAGTAGTGGCTGGTCAGCAGGAAGTAACGAATCGCTTCTGGGCGATACTGTTTGAGCGCGTTTTCGATGGTGAGCGTGTTCCCCAAGCTCTTGCTCATCTTGACGCCCTCAAGGGTCAAGGAGCCAGTCAGCATCCAGTAGTTGGCAAATGCTGCCCCATCATGTGCCGCTTCACTTTGTGCGATCTCGCAATCGTTGTGCGGGAAGATGTTGTCAATGCCGCCGCCGTGAATGTCAAAGGTGCTGCCAAGGTATTTGGCCGCCATTGCTGAACATTCAACGTGCCAGCCGGGGAAGCCTTCGCCCCAAGGACTGTTCCAACGCAGAATATGTTCGGGGTCGGCTTTTTTCCAAAGTGCGAAATCGGCCGGATGCCGCTTTTCGGCATTGATGGCGAGTCGCGCACCTTCTTCGTTGTTCTCAACTTTGCGCCCGCTCAGTTTGCCATACTCTGGCCATGAGATTACGTCAAAGTAGACAGACCCGTTGCTTTCATACGCATGACCTTTCGCAATTAGGTCTTGCACCATCTCGATCTGTTCAGGGATGTGGCCGCTGGCGCGTGGGCTGATGTCAGGGCGATGAACGCCGAGCGCATCCATGTTGTTGAAGTAGATAGTGGCGTATTTTTCAACGATCGCCATCGGCCGAGACGAAGATTGGCGTGCCTTACGCAAAATGCGATCTTCACCGCTGTCGAGCAAATGCCCCACATCGGTGATGTTTTGCACGTAAAGAACATCGTAGCCGAGGTGGCGTAGATAGCGAACAACGACATCAAACGCGACATACGTTTTGCCGTGACCAATATGCGGGTAATCGTAAACGGTTGGCCCGCAGACATACATGTTGACTTTGCCCTCTTGCACGGGCTTGAACTCTTCTAGCTGGCGAGTAACGCGGTTAAATATTTTTAGAGCCATTCGACTTTTCCTAATTGTGATTGCATCGTTGCTTCATCACAAATGCATCTTGCGTGACATGATCAGGCGTTACAGCCTCTTGTAGCTGTGCATGCGATCAAACAAATTTTTATGGCGGTGTGGGATTTTACTGTGTCCTGTGCTGGAACAGTAGGGTTGAGCAAAGGAAAATGCGTATGTTTAGCTTGCTCGTACACAAAAACAGCGTTGCAATAGACATCGGTATTGACTATTCCATTGTTTGCTGTGCTTGTCACGTTTCATAACAAAATTCTCTTAGGCCAACGCAAGAATCAAATCGTTTGCATTCTTGAAATGGCTTACACAATTCAGCTTCATCTTACACAAATGTGCGTTGCGGCACAAGCCTAAATAAGGTGTCTGCAATCAATCGGCTACTTTTTATCCGACATGATAACGGTTGTTTGTCGATAGGAGTAGCGGACATAATTGTTGACCGTTTGTGCCGCTTCGGCCGAGGTTCGGATCGGGTGAGACGCAGGTTTGGAGGATTGTGACGCGCCCTTTAGGTCACTATACGCTCGATAAAGCTCGATCGCTTTGCCCGCAGCGGCAAGGATGATCGGTGCGGCGGCTGCAACTTTGGTTGCCAACGGAACGGAAGGTTGCGCTGGCACAATTTCGCCTGCGCTGTGGTTGGACAGCGAGAATTTATCGCGGATTGTTTGGAGCAAGCCGTTTGACTTGCGGATGCCTGACGTGCCGCTATCAACTAGGTCGCCTTCCAAAGGGGAAAGTAGGGCTGGTTCGGCATTGAGCAGCGGGGTGAGGCCTTCGATGAGTTGGCCGACTTGATCTCTGACACCTATTGTTTCGGCTAATAGGATTTCGGCCGAATTCAACACCCCTTTCGGATTCATGAAATTAAGCACAAACGCATCAAGCATACGCCCAATCGCCAACTCGCCAAAAATGGCACGCGCATTGTACGTTTCCAACAGCGTCAACTGCTGGTGAGACCAATTGACAGGCTCTAGATAATGCTGAATGGCAATCCACGACTCGCGTGCTTTATGCACATCAGCAAGGGCCGTTTCGTCCCCGCTGGCAACCATTGCCAACGCAGCAATCAACTGCTCATAGGTGGCAAGCAGTGACGTATCTTTGATAGACGAATCAATATAGTCTAAAACAAAAGCAAGCTGATTGAGTTCCATAAGGTTGTTGGTTTGTTGGTCAAGCTCGTTTTGACAAATTAAGCGGAACGTAAAAAGAGCTTAAACCACACACGCGCTGAGAACGCCAAGTTTTTGAACTTTGAGAGAATCGTCTCTCTGGTGCGCTTATATTTTTCATGCGTTGGCGCTTTCGCACTTAAATCATGATCTACTTAACCTCTAAGCGCCGCCCCTATTCGTTCAAGCGTGCGCTGTTTGCCAAGGATGCCTAATATTTTATCAAGTTCAGGTCCATTTGTGCGTCCGATTAGGGCGGAACGAAGCGTAAATTGGAACGCATCGGCCGATAATTGGTCACTTGCTTGCAATCGAGCCTGTGTGCTTGCCACAATTCGGTGGCCTGTTGCATCATCAAGCAGCACAACCGTTGCAAATTCAGCCAGTAGGCGGGCTAAAATCGGTTTTGCAGAAGATGCCTGCAAATAGTGTTTGGCCTCTGCTGTTGTCTCCGGCATATCAAACGCCCATTCGGCCGCTTCAACCGCATCATCCAACACCACTAAATCAGAGCGAATCGCCTCTGTCAAATGTTGTAACCACGCATTGCTGTTTGGCAACGCGCCATAGGCATCCTCTAAAAAGTCGAGCAGTTGATCAGCTAGTTGGTCAACACTCAGCTTTTGAATCGCCTGTTGATTAAGTTGGCGTAAGGTGTCCCAGTCAAAGATGGGCGCACTTGCGCTGCTTGTATCTAGCTGGAACTGTTTGCGCACGGTCCATTTTGTAAACAGCGCCGCCCCGCTTTTTGGTGTCCAGCCCAGCAGCAACAAATAGTTCCAAAGCGCCTGTGGTAAAAAACCCGCCTGCTGAAAATGACGCAGTAGATAGCCACCGTTTCGATCACGATTTCCAAGCGCCTGTTGTTGATGGTTCACAACAGACGGTATATCGATCCGAACGGGAGGCTGCCACGCCAGTGCATTGTAGATCGCAAGCTGGGCTGACGCATCCTCTGTTTGTTGGGCATCTTGCACAATATGTGTAATCGCCATGTCGTGATCATCGACCACGGTTGGCAGCAGGTATCGTGTTGCTTGGTCTAGAGCTATGCCGTTTTGTTCAAGCTGTTGGGCAACTGCTTCGTGACGTTTGGTGCGCTGTGACTGCCGATAGGGGCCAAACTCGCCGCCGAGGTCGGGGCCTTCGTCCCAATCAAGATTGAGCCAACGCAGTGCGTTGATTTGGCGATGGAGTTTTTCGGCCGAATTCCCCCCTCGATCTAAATCATCAACACGCAACACGAAATCGCCATCAAGCGAACGTGCCAGCGCCCAATTCAGCAGGGCAATGCGCAGCTCATTCACGTGCAATGTGCTGACCGAAGAAAGAGAATAGCGTAATCGTGGGATCGTTTCCATGTTAACCACGTCCATTATAACGTGAAAAAAGCTTGCTCATAGCGTGTTGTGGTTGCTATGCGTGATTGCTAATGACATGCGTCGTTTTAGCTGAACGGTATCGAAAAACAAAAAGCCCTTGGACAAGCCAAGAGCCGATAGTCAATCTAATCTATCGAGGGCGTTCGCCAAAGATTAAAAGTTGATCTTGGCAAAAATCATGCGGCCCGCACTTGTCTGCAATACCTTGGTTACTACCACATCAACCGTGCGATTAAGTTGGCGACGACCTTCTTCAACGACAACCATCGTGCCGTCATCGAGGTAGCCAACGCCTTGGCCTGACTCGCGCCCTTCTTGGATCACCTTAACGGTTAGTTCTTCACCGGGCAGATAAGCCGCTTTAACCGCGCTTGCCAAATCGTTGATGTTGAGCACCGTGACGCCCTGCAATCCTGCAACACGGTTGAGATTGTAATCATTGGTCATGATCGGCGCGTTGAGATGACGCGCAAGCGCAACCAGCTTTGAATCAACTTCACGGACTTCGCTTACATCAATATCTGATATCTCAAACGGAATGGGGCACTCGGTGCGCAACACGTTGAGAACTTCAAGGCCGCGTCGCCCGCGTTTGCGGCGAATCGGATCGGCACTGTCTGCGATATGTTGCAACTCGACAAGCACAAAGTTGGGAACGGTTAGACTTGCGGTTAGGAAACCAGTTTTACTGATGTCGGTGATCCGACCATCGATAATGACGCTGGTATCAAGCAGGATCTCATGGCGTGTGGGGATGTTGTCATCTACGGGGCGATCGTTGGAGAGGGTGATCGGATTCGGCCGAAGCTCAGCCAGCCAACCCATCAAATCATGCGGTCGGTCACGCAAGGTAACAATGCTCAAATAGAGAACAACAAGACCAACCGCAATCGGCGCATATTGCCCAACGGGATGTGGTAAACGTCCCAGTGGTATTGCAAGCAGTGCGGCCGCTACCGAGCCAAACAAGCTGCCAGCCACAACACCGCCAAGCTGTTCAGATGACAATCCAGCTAAACTATTTTGCGATTGTTGAACCAAATTAGGGGTTACAATCCACCCAACAATAAATCCAACTAGACCACCAATGAGGTGAACCTCAGTAGGAAGTTGGAGAGCTGCTGTTATACGCAGTGTCATTAACGACACCGCAGCCCCAAACAGCAGAGCACCGCATAGATGCAGTAAACGAGCCGCGCTTTTACCCATAGGCTGAATCCATAATCCTCAGAATTAAATCAGTTGATGCGTTGCAAGCTAATAACAGGCCACTCTGCCTCTGAGTGAAACGGTGTCTTGCAAGCTGTTTCCATTACATACCACCTGCAGCTATTGCTTTAGGCGACTGGAATCTTGTAGAAAACGACTCGGATAAATTGTTTTAAAAGAAGTCTAAGCAATCTCAAAAAGTAAGTTATCTGACTTGTACCACCTACTTGTTATAGCAGCAGTTGTTGGATAACTGTTATTTTTAAGATGACCTTACACCATATATCTAAACATATGTGTCCACAAAATTGTAGTTCATACTAACACAGCAAATATTTTTCAGCAATAGCGCAGCATGCTTTCTATATTCCCCCTATCTGCGGTTTAATGGTTTCTTATCGGTTGGCAGGGTTACCCTGACACGGTATGTCTTCGAGATTTAACACATAAGTTTCTTGCCGACCACCAAGGGCAAGTGCAGGTTGATCAGGTGCAAACAGGATACGGTCCACATCCTCAAGGGGGAACTCTCGGCAAAAAGAGTCGGTTTCTAATGACCAAAGAACAACGCGGTCGTCACGGCTGTCAATGAAATAAGCCAAATATGTGCCATCGGCCGAAATGTCATAGGTGCAATTAGATAGTTGATCGTTATACACAATCGTTTGCCACTGACCCTTGGACCAAACTTGAAAGCCCTGCTCATTACAGACAGCAACAACCTGCCCATCTGCACTGATCTTTAACGCTTGGTTTGGTATCGAAACAATAGGCGGCCTTATCTTTGTGAGAGGAGCTAATGTATCTGTCGCAACTAGCTGTATTGATGACTCGTCATCAATATACCCAAGCTGTCGCCCATTTAATGAGAGTGCGAAGTATGCGCCATGAATTGGTTCTGTGCGGGTGTTCGTGCGCAGCGATGTGCGCGTTGCATCTCTATATTCTAGCTCAAAAATGTGATCAGAATCGGCCGAAAATTTAAATAAACGGGCAGGAGGATGACGCCAAACTTCCTCACGTGAAGCAAACTCAAGCGCATGCCATCCCTCCCTTGCTGCTACAACAAATAGCTCGCCATCTGGCGACACTTGTACGTTTTTGATATTGTTAAAATGACTGAGTCGCCACCCTTCCCAAGGCCAATCCCAGCTAGATGTCACGCGGACGGCGCTATCCGAGCCGATGAGAAACTTTTGACCTGTTCTATTTGGCACAAATGCAAACTGATCAATATTGCTCTCAAAATAAGCGTAGCAACCTGATCTTTGTAAAAATCGTTGATTCAGATTACAGGGGTTTGATGCAAATATCGGCGACGTCAGATTATTGATGAGATACAGGATTCCAACCAGCATCCATATGCGATTCGCAGTTGTTGTACGCCATGTTGAGTTGGGGTTGGTCGGTGCTTTTGGTGTTTTTGCTGCTGAATATAAAATAATAAATACAGATGCGACCACCCACAGATTAAACCAATCAATAAATAATATACTTCTACCAACTAAGATATAGATCAGTAGCCCAATGAGACTAGGCCACCCTTGTATATTGATGTGAGGTTGCCCAACCGAATATTCATAACGACTTTCGTCTGGAACTGCCTGCTGTATCCAATCGCGGATTTCTGCCATTTCAGCAAACCCCGCAATGCTAAAAACGTCACGCCATGTTTTGCCTGCGATGCTGATCATTGTGGGCTGTTGCGAGGGTGTCTGATGCTCTTTGACATACTCCCCGACCTAAAGGAACGGGGATTCTAGGGTTCGAGCAGAGATT
>JBMZDF010000100.1:0-14929 GCA_049614105.1 Promineifilaceae bacterium (SeqCode) | reverse complement strand
TGAGCACCTCTTTTTGGGTAGCAGGGGCAACGTAGCGCATGGGGGCCAATATCGGCCGAAACACATACACCCCCACCAAAAACAAAAGCGCCGTCGCCAACAAAATTGAACCAACTGTCATTTAGCCACCTATCATCTGATCGAGATACACACGCAACTGTTCGGCCGTGATCGGGCCTGAATGAAAATGCTGAATTGTGCCGTTTACATCGATAAAGAATGTTTCTGGCACCTGCTTAAAATGATAAAGCTCTTGTGCATCCAGCCCAATATCAGGCGCATTAGGGTAGGTAATGTCATATTCTTCCAAATATGCCAGCGCGTTACGGTCGATGTCTGTCCAAGCGATTCCCAGAAAAGTCACGCCACGATCGGCATACTCACGCGAGACAGCTTCAAGCTCTGCGGCCTCTTGCCGACAGGGCGCACACCAAGATGCCCAAAAGTTCAAGACAACAATTTCGCCCTGAAGATCAGACAAAGCGCCTTCACGCTGCCCATTGAACTCATACCCTTCAAAAAAGCTCAGGGCTAGTTCAGGTGCGGGATTGCCTGGCGTTGGCTGCACTTGGTTCGTCTCACGCAGCCCAAGCCCAAGCACAAGCAAGAGAGCAATCACAATGCCCCAAATAAATAGGGTTTTTGAGTTAAATGTACCCTGTGGTTCTGCTTCTGTCGTCATAAGCCCAATTTAACAGACAGAAACACCCGTGACCATAGCCATTTTGCCTGTCTTATTTTGTCTATAGTCAATGCACACATAATCTACATATAGGCAGAAACCTCAGAGGTTTTTATTCACGTGCCAAAGTAGATGATGACAAACCTCAGAGGTTTTTATTCATATGCCTACGCTACCCAGAGCTGCGCCAAATTCAAACAGGTCTGCAATGATTTTTCCATATCTTGCAAGCTAACCCACTCTAAAGGGCCGTGAATATTTTGCATGCCTGTGAACAGGTTCGGGGTGGGAACGCCCATCTCGGTCAAACGCGATCCGTCTGTGCCGCCGCGAATGGGGGTGAAGTAGGGTTCTAGGCCAATTTGTTCCACAGCCGCAACCGCTAGATCAACAGGGCGCATGTCATTTTCAAGCCAGTAGCGCATGTTGCGATATTGCTTGCTAATTTCACAGGTCACGGTGGCGCGTGGCTCTGCTTGTTGAATTGCATTAGCAAGTACCTGAACAATCGTGCCTTTTGCAGCCAATCCGTCGCGTTCAAAGTCACGCAAAATCATGTGAACCGTCATCTGGGCGGCATCCCCTTCGACTTTGTAGGGATGGATAAACCCGTCAACGCCGTCGGTTGTCTCTGGCGCTTGATCTTTCGGCAGGCTGGCAACAAATTGGGCGGCTAAGCGTGTTGCGTTGACCATTTTGTTTTTGGAGGAGCCAGGGTGGATTGAGACGCCTGTGATGGTGACAGTGGCTTTATCGGCCGAAAACGTCTCATACACAACCTCGCCCGCCTTTGCCCCATCCAACGTGTACGCCGCATCAACCTGTAAATCAGCAGGCAGATTAGCATGGACACCGCGCCCGATTTCTTCATCGGCCGTAAAACAGATCCGAATCTCACCGTGCGGAATGTCAGGGTTGGCAAGAAAATGATTGGCCAGCGCCATACAAATCACAACACCAGCCTTATCGTCTGCGCCCAAAAGCGTCAGCCCGCTAGCTGTCACAATATCATCCCCTGCCTTTTCACCCAGATAGGGGAATTGGGCGGGATCTAAAATTTTGGTGGGATCATCAGGCAGCGTAATGACCGAGCCATCATAATTGCGGTGAACAATCGGCTTCACATTTGTGCCGCTGTAGGCCTCGGTTGTGTCAACATGCGCCAAAAACGCAATGGGTGGCACGGCAGACGCGACCGTTGACGGAATAGTTGCCAGCGTTGCACCATAAGGCATCACGCGCACATCTTGCGCACCAAGCGCCCGCAGCTCATCTGCTAATAAGTTGAGCAACTCAAATTGGATCGCGGTGCTGGGTATCGTAGCGGAAGCTTCCGCGCTCGTTGTATCAATCTGAACGTAGCGCAACAGTCGGTCTTCAAGCTCTGGTAGAAAATCACTCATGCAAACTATCACCTCATTATTAGATTTCTGCGTTTGCATAATGGTAACGAGATTTCAAAGATAGCGCGACCTTTAAAGCGATCACGGACTATTTGGCTACTAATTTCGGGTATTTTTTGCGCGACTGTAAGGCATTTCGCAAGATAGGTTCCTTAGGATCAAATTGTTCTGCCCAGAGTATTTGATCATCCTGTGCAAAAATGCCGATCATTCTAGTGCTCACCCACTGAATCATCACCGAATTTGTGAAGAATACTTACACATTGGGCAAAAATACGCTTATAATGACGCTGAACGCTTGAGTAAAAAAACTGTAGGGTAATGAAAAATAACAGCATCGTCCTAGTCGTTGACGACGAACCTATTGGCCTTGAAGTTGTACGGGCACTGCTCTATGACGAAAGCTACACCTTGCACTTTGCTTCCAACGGAATGGAAGCGCTCTCTCAGGCTGAGAAGTTGCGCCCAGACCTGATTTTGCTCGATGTGCTGATGCCGGGCATGAGTGGCTATGATGTCTGCCGCACCATTCGCCAAACCCCACACCTAGCCGACATTCCTATTATTTTGCTGACGGCGCTCAATGATCGCGATGCGAAGCTACGCGGGATTGACGCGGGGGCTGACGACTTCATTACGAAGCCGTTTGACCGCCTCGAATTAAGCGTGCGCGTGCGGACGATTCTGCGATTGAATCGCTATCGGCGCATCAATGCGGAACGGGCAAAGTTTGCATGGGTGGTTGATTCGGCCGAAGAAGGCTACCTACTCCTCGACGCCGACGACAACATCGAATACGCCAACCCCAAAGCGCGTCAGCTACTCAGCATCAACACCGACTCCACCGCGCCGATCGACGACTCATTTATCACCATTGCGCGTCGCCAATATCAGTTGCAACCCAGCTCCGCTTGGGAATTATGGCCTGCCCCTTCACAAGGGCTTGTGCGCCAACTGGTTCGGCCGCAAAGCGAAATCACAAATACACTTTGGCTTCAAGTCGACTTGATGGCAAGCGACATCACGGCCGATGTGTTCCTCGTCCGCCTGCGCGACGTCACCCACGAAATTGCACAGCAGCGCCTTCGCTGGTCATTCCATTCGCAGATTCAGCACAAATTCCGTCATCCGCTCACGTTGTTAACGGGTCATCTGGAGCTGTTGGCTGACGGCGGGGACGATCTACAGCCAAACGAACGCCGATTCCTGACAAATAATGCGTACAAAGCATCTAAACGGCTCAATCACGAAATTTTAGCCGTGTTAGAATATCTCAACGTTGCGACAGAAGCACCGCAGCAGGTGATGCTGATCACCGTGGCGGATGCGATCGATATTGCTGAGAAGCTTGATTCTCAGATGACAAATTTCACGCTCGATATTTCGTCCAACGTGCGTAATCCGCAGCAAATTCGGTTGCCATTTTCGGCCGAACAAATCGAATCAGTCCTCTGGGAGCTTTTCCAAAACGCGCAAAAGTTCCACCCCGTCCAAAATCCCCACGTTATCCTCTCTGTCAGACACTCAGGCAATCAAGTTTGCCTTCAGGTCAAAGATAACGGTCAGTACCTTGCCCCCGATCAGCTTCAACAAATCTGGACCCCCTATTATCAAGCAGAACGCTTCTACACAGGTCAAGTCCCTGGTATGGGCCTCGGCTTGCCAATGGTCGCCTCTCAAATTTGGAGCGTTGGCGGAACCTGCACCGCCTACAATCGCAATGATCTAACGGGTCTAGCCATCGAGTTGACGTTTCCTGTTCAATAAAAAGATCAGTAGAAAGTGCCCAGTGACAAGCTAACCTGCCCCAAATTTGGGGATTGACACACCCTAACGACTGCTTATAATTCGGGTCAGCTAAATAGCATCCACATGCTCAAAAAGCTTTGATCAGGATAAGTTGCCTAGTGACCCTGCAACAGAGAGCGTTGGCCATCGGTTGAGAGCCAATGCAGCAAAGACAGTACACAATACCCCCTGAGAGCGGTTTTCCGAAAATTAAGCGCCTATCTAACCCATCGGCCGCATTCAAGTAAGAAAACACGGGTGATTCCGTTATCAGTCACAATAAGGTTTCGGTTGGCACAATTATTTCACCCTTGTGCTGTAAATTTCCGAGACAAAATTGGGTGGAACCACGATGACCATTGCGCCATCGTCCCATATGCGGACGATGGCGTTTTTTATTTTCTGGGCGGTTTGTCGTCAACCATCTGTTATCAGCATTCCGGAAGCTGCTGACTGATCATTGACGGCCGATAACGCCCCAAAGGAACTCAAGATGAGCAAGATACCTGTAGCAATTCTCGGTGGCACTGGCACCGTCGGACAACGTTTTATTCAACTATTGATCGATCACCCTTGGTTTGAAATCGCCGCAATTACTGGCTCTTCGCGTTCGGCCGGTCGCCCTTACGGCGAAGCGGTCAACTGGAAATTAGAAGGCGATCCGCCAGCACAGGTTGCCAATATGATCGTGCAGCCAACCGAGCCAAACCTTGACGTCAAAATCGTGTTCTCTGCAATGCCAACCGCACAGGCAAAAGAGCTAGAACCTGTCTTTGCGGCTGCTGGCTAC
This sequence comes from Promineifilaceae bacterium (SeqCode), assembly GCA_049614105.1. Classification (GTDB taxonomy): domain Bacteria; phylum Chloroflexota; class Anaerolineae; order Promineifilales; family Promineifilaceae; genus CALECP01. The sequence continues at coordinate 10,266 of JBMZDF010000100.1, read as the reverse complement.
GCAGTCGCCACCAACGCCTCATCGTATCGCATGGCGGAAGATGTGCCGTTGCTGGTTCCAGAAGTCAACCCAGAACACTCACAAATTATTGACGTACAGCGCAAAAATCGTGGTTGGAAAGGGTTTATCATCGCCAACGCGAACTGCTCAACCACCACCGCCATTTTGCCCCTCAAGATTCTGCAAAATGCGTTTGGACTTAAAGCTGTTCACATGGTGACGTTGCAGGCCATTTCTGGTGCAGGCTACCCTGGTGTGCCGTCGCTTGACATTATGGGCAACGTTGTGCCTTACATTGGCAAAGAAGATTGGAAGCTGGAAAACGAGTCAAAGAAAATGCTCGGCACTTACAAAGATGGACGTATTGAATATGCAGACATCCGCACCAGCGCCCAAGCCAATCGCGTCCCTGTGATCGATGGTCACTTAGCCAGCATCTCTGTCGAACTCGGCCGCGATGTCTCACCAGAAGAAGCGATTGCGGTATTTGAAAACTGGGAAATTCCAGAAATTGTCCAGTCACTTCCTAGCTGCCCCGATCGGCTGCTCGTTTATCGCCACGAGCCAGATCGCCCGCAGCCACGTCTCGACAGCAATTGGGGCGCAGGACTTGCGTGGACCCTTGGCAAAGTTGTGCCTTGCGGCGTCTTGGGCTTGAAGTTCATGGCGCTCAGCCACAACACACTGCGCGGCGCAGCAAGCGGCTCCATCCTGAATGCCGAACTGTTGGTCAAACAAGGATATATCGAATAAGAAATAATGAAGTTTGAATGATGAATGATGAAGAAAGAAAAGAGCAGCACTTCTTACCTCTTCATTCCTCATTCTCTATTCTTCATTTCCCCCACTTCTTCCCAGCTCTTGCCTGATCTCGGCCGCTAGCTGTTTGTGTTGATCATAATTTTGCTGGCGGTTTGTTTGTAGTTCGATAAGCGTATGCGTTGGGCGTTGGAGGGCGGCACGGTAAGTTTGGCGGAATTCGCTGAGGGTTTTCGGCCGAAAATAATCCAGCCCAAACATTTGCGCCGCATGTGCATACTCAAATGAATGTGGCGTGCCAAAATTCTCCTCGAACACATCCTCAAAATCACGTATCGGCAGCAGGTGGAAGATGCCCCCACCGCCGTTATTAATCGCCACAATCGTCAACGGCTGCTTGACCATGCGCAACAGCGCCAGCGAATTCAAATCATGCATCAGGGTTAAATCGCCAACGACAAACGTCGTCGCCTTGTCATGCCCGACAGCATACCCCGCAGCCGTCGCCAAGTTGCCATCAATCCCGCTGGCACCACGATTTGCCGCAACGGGAACCCGCGCCCCGTTGGAAACCGCATACATATCCATATCGCGAATCGGCATTGAGTTGCCCATGAACAGCGCATGATCTGCGCCAATCTCCTGCGACACCACGCGGGCAACGTCGATTTCGGATAGTATATCGTCTGTTTTGCGCTCATCTAGGAGCGTTTTGATCTTGCGATTGGCTAATTGCCACGCCTCGCGCCAGTGCCTGTGGATAACTCGATCAAAACAGGGGATAACTGTGGATAACATTGGATTAATGCTGGCATGGATCCGATGCGTTACACCGTGAAAAGGGTCGTGTCGTTCGGGTGAATCCTTGATAATCACGTAGTTTTTAGGTCGGATCCGTGCAGAAAACTGCAAAAAGCGCTTCGAGACGAGTTGTCCGCCAATGTGGATAACTGTGTCTGGGTGGTGTGCATTAGTTGTGGATAACAATGCTTGATCAAAGAACGGAAGAAGTGCATTTGTGCCGCTTCCAAGCCGCAAACCACTGGTCACGTCCGCAATTGTCGGCCATCCAAGTTTATCCACAAAGCGCAACACGGCGTCGCGATCTTCGGCCGATTTTAGCTGCCCAACCGCCACGATACCGCGCTCTGTCGTTTTGATGATGTTGACAAATTCGGCCAGCGTCGCATCGGTTACTTTGCGTTCGGCCGCTTGATAAACCGTGATCGGCCTTTGCGATTCCGCATATTCGGTTGCAGCTTCAACATAGCTGGCGGGCAGTTCTTGCGGCGTGGGGGCCAGCGGCTCGCGAAATTGGCAGTTGATATGCACAGGGCCAGATGGCGTTTGGCTGCGATAGATTGCATGGGCAATCGTTGTCAACGGCATTTGGTGTGGGATTGCGGGGGTTGGCACAGGCAGATCAAAAAAGGAGCGCACCGTTCGGCCGAAAAGATGCTGCTGCTCAATCGTTTGGTTCGCCATCGTGCCGCGCAGTTCGGGCGGGCGATCACTACTCAAAATAACCATCGGCACGTGATCAACGTCCGCCTCAATCACAGCAGGATAATAGTTCGCTGCCGCAGTTCCAGACGTACAAATCAAAACGGCAGGTTTACCTGTTGCTCGCGCATACCCCAAAGCGTGAAAAGCTGCCCCGCGCTCATCGTAGCAAATAATGTGGTTGGCACGCGGATTTCGCGCAACAGCGACGGTTAGCGGGGTACTACGCGAACCGGGCGACACACAAAAATAAGTGAGGCCGTGTCGGATACACTCTTCTATCAAAAGTGATCCCCAAAGTGTATTGATGTTGGAGAAATCTAGCATGTTGGATTATTTGCCTAAGTGGTCATGAGATCCACCCTTTGCAACCGTCAGCTTATACGCTTCTATCACTGCGGTGCTGTTGCCAAAATAATGGCTCGTTTTGGCGCAGGGTGTCCCTCACGTGTCAAACGGGGATCATGGGGATCGAGAAAATCTGGGAGCGAATTAAAGGTCATCCAATCTGTTGTGCGCTGCTCATCTAGCGAGGTTGTTGTGACATCCACAACGCGCACGTGACGAAATTTGCACTTGCGCAGCCAAGATTCAAGCGTGGGCACAGAGGGAATGAACCAAACGTTACGCATCTGCGCATAACGTCCTTCAGGCACAAGCACATCACCGTTTTCACCCTCAATCACAAGCGTTTCGAGCACCAGTTCACCACTGGGCCGCAGCGCATGACGAAGTTGAAACAGATGATCAAAGGGCGAGCGCCGATGATACAGGACGCCCATATCAAAAATTGTGTCGAAGTAACCGAGCTTTGGCGGCAGCGCTTCGATGCCAACGGGCAGCACGGTGACGGGGTGCGAGGCTTGGATCAGGTGGCGAAGCACCCAAAACTGGAAGGTATACAAGATGGTTGGATCAAGCCCGATGACCTGTTTCGGCCGATGTGCCGCCATGCGCCAGCAGTGATACCCATTGCCACAGCCCACATCGAGAACACGACGACCTGCCAACGGCTGAATATGCTCAATCAGCCGTTCCCATTTCCAATCGCTGCGCCATTCGGTGTCGATTTTGATGTCGTAGAGGTCAAACGGGCCTTTGCGCCACGGGTGAAAACGGCGCAGGTTGGTTTCGAGTTGGGCGAGGGTGGTGGGGGTGAGTTCGGCCGAAGTCCCCACTTTCACCTGCGTCAACAACTCAACGACAGAAGGCGTCAAGGTAGGTAGTTGACCCAACACATCAAGCCAAGCATCATAGTTTCCATGCGCCAATAACGCCTGCTCGACCATGGCGGGCAGCGTTTCTAACCAAGGTTCTAGCTGCGTCTGACGTAGCGAGTCAAAAAAGGGGGCATAATTTAGACGTTCGTGCGGTGCGTTCTGCATAAATGCCTCTATTTGATGGCGACCATTGAGACAAAGTTGAACGCTTGAAACCACACTTCGGCCGAGGCAAAACCAGCCCTCAACAAGCGTGTCTGGTAACTTTCAATTGTTTCAGGAATCAGGACGTTTTCTAACGCGGTGCGTTTCTGAGACACTTCAAGATCGCTATAGCCGTTGGCTCGTTTGAAATCGTGATAGATGTCAATAAAGCGTTCAGTTTGTGCCTCGGCGGGGAACACGACTTTTTCGGAGAGAATAAGGATGCCGCCGGGGTTGAGTCCTGCGTAAATTCGGCCGATAATCGCATCTCGCTCACTTGGCTCAATGAACTGGAGCGTGAAATTCAGCACCACAACAGATGCATTTTCAATCGTAACATCCTGCACATCAGCCAAAACCAATTCAACTGGCAGGCTGCTTTGGTCCACACCAGCCAGCGTCTCGCCGAATTTTTCTAACATCGCGGGGGCGTTATCAACCGCAACAAAACGCACCTTTGGCTGCTTAATCTGTTCACGCATCGCGAACGTAGCCGCCCCAAGTGAACACCCTAAATCATAAACAACGCTGTCTTGTTGCGCATAACGGGCAGCCCAAATCCCAAGATAAGCCACAATCTGCGTATATCCAGGGACTGATCGCTTGAGCATATCAGGAAAAACCTGCGCGACCGCTTCATCAAACGTAAAACCACGAATTGACGCCTGTGGTTTAGCATAAATCACATCTCGTTCCAACATAGCATAACTTTAGACAAGTTTTACGATTTGCCCACCTGTTGTTTTGAGTATTTACGTAGAAATTTCTCTCAATGTTCAAAAACCCCACGTTTTCTTTCTCTAAAACACAAAAAAGGCTGACAGGTAACTGCCAGCCTTCTTCTAAGTGTAGGTCTAAAACCTATACTGGTAGGGTGAATTAACCACCCAAGATGATTTGAATAGCACGCATAGCTATACTTTTCTCCTTTTGACTACATGTTTGAGGGGATGATGGATGCAGCCAAATTATTCTACAGATGATCTATCTGCAATTACTGTCATTTAACCGTAGCGCAAACCATTATTTGGGGTGTTCTGGCAGTCTAAAGAATGGCACAAAACAAGACTTACTTTTGAAAGGCAAGGCAAACCTTCCCATTGCACTGTGTATAGCAATGGTCTAATGGGGATGTCTATTGATTACGATGTATGGATGTGGATTGAAACAACTATCACAACAAAGCGTGGTCACTTAACTACTTCAATATTTACTTTGTGAGGCTGTAACAGTTCATTACTGGGACTTAATAATTTAATAACAATACGATTTATGAAGTGTAGACAAGCGTTGTAAAAATATCAACCCTTAATCTGTCAAGTACATAAAATCAGGTAGAAATTGTCGTCTAAAAATGGAGGCTACCAGAGAGGAATTAAATTTTCGTGCTTATTTTATAGTACTAATTTCCTATGAAGCAGAACACACAATTTGTGTTCGTTTACCACATTTTAGCTGTCATCTAGGCTACTTTTTTCCCGATGACGTAATCGCCATAAAACTCCAACAGGATAACCAAGCATCTTGGCAACATCACCAACAAAACGAATGACAATTACAAGGCTAAATGCCCATGCACGGGCAAACGGTCGCCAGCCTGATGTTGTTTCATACAGCCGAGCAAACGGTCGCAGGCAATAAACAACAGCGCCCATGATCAGCAAAAGCCAGCCAATTGTTTTGTTCTTTGCAATCGCAAACAACAGAATGGGCAGACCAATCAAATAGGTTGTATAGCGGATAGCATGTCGTTTACGCCACAGGTCAGCTTTTCCATCGCCACGTGAATACAAATAATATTGCTTGGCATAAGCTCGCATGTTGGTGCGTGGGCGAAAGTAGGCAACAGCTTTGTGTGCAAAAGGAAATGAGCCGTACTGATCGCGCAGCGCCATATCAAAAATCAGATCCTCTGAATAGTCGAGCCATTCAGGGTAGCCGCCAACGGCGTTCCAAGCTGTTTTTAGAAAAGCAATTGAGCGACTAGAGGGCAGAAATGTGTGTGGATCAATATCCTCACGATTGGGCAAAACAGTTGCACTCATCACAACTTCAAAATCAGTGTAAGGATCTGGCTCAAACCATCCGCTCACCACCTGTGCATCACCCAATCGAATCGGCCGCGTGATCGCATCCACCCAAGCAGGGGAGAGAACGACCCCTGCATCCGTTGCTGCAATAATTGCACCCTTTGTTGCTGCAATCGCCTGATTACGGCCCTCGCTAATATTTGCGCCGGGGGTTTCAATGATTCGGATCGGCAAAAACGCCTGATATTCTTGTAGAATAGCTAGCGTATCGTCTGTAGAGCCGCCATCCGTGACAACGATTTCATCAGGCATTCGCGTCTGGAACATAAGCGAATCTAGCAGTGGGCGTAAGCCTTCGCCCTCGTTTAAAACCGTGAAGATCAAAGAGATGTTGTTCATAGAGAGGGCGCATTATAACAATAAAGTCAGATTTTATGGTCTAAACTGAGGACTTAGGTGAAAGGGTAGAAAGCGTTGACTAAACAGCGTGATTCGCTAATGAGATCACAAAAAAATTTGATCAATAAACCTCAGAGGTTTGTTGTCATCCAGTCTAGTTTGTGCATAAAAACCTCTGAGGTTTTCGTCAATGACGACTTGTGATCTTAAGTGTGACCAGTTGCTCATAGTTTGGTCTAATTTTGTAGCGTATTTTCAACTATACAGGTTGTTTTGTCCGATACGCGCCTGAGCAATCAGCTTGGCAGGATATAATCGCTTGAAATCAGTCGTTTTCCCAATATGGGTCATAATAAGTTTATTTGAAGGAGTCCCCTGTGCTAAATGCATTGTTGTTTGGCTTTGCGGTCGTGCTTTTAATTGTCGGTTTGGTTGGCACAGTTGTGCCAATTTTACCTGGCTCGGTTCTGATGTTGTTCACCGTTTTGTTTTACGGCTATTCGCACCAGTGGCAAGAACCTAGCGTTTGGATCACGGTTGTGATGGTGCTGATTTTGTTGAGTAGCGGTTCGGCCGATATTTGGCTCCCCTCGCTCGGTATCAAAACAGGTGGGAGTTCATGGCTAATTACTATCCTTGGCATGGTAGGCGGCATTATTGGCACATTTTACGGGCCATTTGTCGGCTCGATCCTGGGCTACGCAATTGGTGTTCTGCTCGGTTCGCTTTATAAATATGGCGACGTGCGGTTAGCCTTAAGAACAAGCTTATTTGGCGTTGCAGGGCAAGGTGCAGCAAGCGTGGTCCAATTCGCAGGCGGTGTCGTGGTGCTTATTATTTTCGTCTCGTCAATTCTGTAATCCTATGGCCGAACTCACTAACACTCTCCAAACTTACGCTCCATACTTTATCTACTGTTTTGGCGCAGTTCTGCTGCTGGCAATTGCGCTGTTGATTGTTGCCGTGCGGCAAATGCAAAAGATCGACATCCCAGAAAATGCGGATCTCACAACGACGCTATTGGCTATCCCGATTGTTGTCGTGATAGGGATTGATTTGCTTGATTTGGCGCTCGACTTTTTAGCACTTCCGATTGTGTGGGTGTTGCTCAACCGCATGGGACTGCGGGCGCTGCGCAACATTTCGGCCGTTGAAGCACTCGTGCCATTTACACAGCCGATCCCAACGCTAACGCTGGCGTGGATCGCTGTGCGGGCGGGCGTTCGGTTTTAGAAACGTTGGTGGGGTGAAAGGGTATTCAGCTTTCAACACCGAATACCCTGAAAACGTGTGCTAAAGATTAATCGGGTTGGTTAAAATGTGGTGGAGCAAAGTCACAGATTGCTCCACGTCAGACAGGGCGACTGTTTCGCTGGCGCTGTGGATGTAGCGGCAGGGGATTGAGATACAGCCAGCGGCGGTTCCGATGCCTGAGATTTGCATGGCGCGGGCGTCGGTGGAGCCAGCAACGAGCACTTCGAGCTGGTAGGGGATTTCGGCCGAAACAGCAGCCGCCTTCATCACCTTCACTAACCCCGGATGTGCGATCATCCCGCTATCTTTTACTTTAATCGCAGGCCCTTTACCCAATTCAACCGCAATCGGCATGCAGTTGGGCGTGTCGCCTGAAAGCGTAACATCAAGCGCAATCCCCACATCAGGCTGCACCCGATTGGCAACAACGGTTGCACCACGCACGCCGACTTCTTCCTGAACGGTAAATGCAAAGTAGACATCATGCGGCGATGATTCAAGCTGACGCAACGTTGCGATGGCGATAGCGCAAGCGACACGATCATCCATCGATTTTGCCGTCAACAAGCTGCCACGTTCGACATAGCTGCTCCAGAAACCAGCGGCGTCGCCCACTTGAACTGGGACATCATCACAACTGGTTGCACCAACATCGATATAGTATTTGTCTAGACCACCCACGCGGCTGCGATCGTTACGGCGCTCACTGCCAATAATGCCAATCGTGCCGTTGCCAAACAGCACGCGCTTCCCGTTGAGATCAATGTTGCTAACACCACCGATATTTGTGAAGCGTAGGAAGCCATTTTCGGTGATATGGGACACCATGACACCAATTTCGTCCATGTGCGTTGCGATCATGACCCGTGATCCCGTGCCGTCCCCCTTTTTGAGCGCAATCAGGTTGCCCATCGCGTCAACCGTTATTTCGTCAACCAGCGGCTCGATCTCAGCACGAATTAAGGCACGAACTGCGTCCTCGAATCCAGACGGGCCGTATGTTTCAGTTAGTTTTTGGATTAATGCTTTCATGAGTGATTTTAATTAAAAAGTAAGGTGTCGCATCATTTGGCAATTAGCCGCGTTTGATTGTTTCTTGAGTAAGTGAACGGAGCGCAGCATCGGCCAGTTTGACATAATTAGCATAATCGCGCAGATTGATTAGCGTTGCGGCCGTGTGGGCATATCGTCCTGGCAAGCCAATTGTGGCGGCCGAACAGCCAAGATCAGCGCGTTGAATGTTGCCCGTATTTGTTCCGCCACCGCCTGGGCGTCGGATTTGGTAGGGGATTTTGTTGGCATCGCCCGTCTGCATGATGTGGCGAACCAGTCGCGGATCTTGAATCGTTTGCGAATCCATCACGTACAGTGCGGGACCTTGTCCAAGCGAAGTATTGCTGCCCCGGTCCAATTTGTTTGGCAAGTCGTAGGCAGGTGTGCATTCAAGCACAATCCCAACGTCTGGTTTGATGGCGTAGGCCGCGACTTTTGCACCGCGCAAGCCAACTTCTTCCTGACAGGTAAACGCCGCGTGCAAGTCAAATGGGAAGGGATCACCGCGCAGCAATTCGATTAATGCGGCACAAGCGGCACGGTTATCGAACGCTTTGGCGATCGCACTTCGGCCGAAATCACCCGCCACATCCCCAAACTCCACATACTCTGACCAAAACGTCCCGCGATCGCCAACCTTAATTTTGCTTGCCGCCGCCGCTTTGTCTTTTGCGCCAATGTCGATGTAAAGACTGCCTGCTGACGGGATGGTGTGGCGTTCTCGCTTGCTGAGCAAATGGACAGGTTTAAGACCGATGACGCCGCGTACTTTTTTTCGGCCGATTTGCATCACCTGCCCAGCCAGCGTCAAACTGCTCAAACCGCCAATGTTGCTAAAGCGCAACATGCCGTCGCTGCGGATCTCATCAATGATGATTCCGACCTCGTCCATGTGAGCATCAACCATGACGCGCAAATCAGACGCACCCGTTCCTTTTTTGACAGCAAGGATGTTGCCTAGCGCATCTGCATGCCATTCGTCAACGTGATCCACGATGAGATCACGAATAAGCGTGCGGATTTCGACTTCATCGCCTGAAACGCCAACCGCATCCGTTAGTTGTTTAAGTAATTCGTTCATGTGGATACTATGCGAATAAACTGTCGCGAAGTTTGTCTAAAAATTTGTGGTCGAGACGGGCCGCAAATTCACCCGTGAGACGTCCAGCGCGTGTTATATCTTTCAACACCAACGATTCAACCATCGTGTGCATGTTGCGAATCGCAATCGAGATGAGCGCGGTGGGAATGCCCGCCTCGGTTAGCTGCACAGCAGACGTTTCCGTTCCACTGGCGCGTGTGTGCGTCAAAATCGACGTTTTCATTTCCAATGCGCGTGCGGCCTTAATCAGTTCGGCATACATGCCAGGATGAATGTTGACGCCAATATCAAGAATAGGGCCTGAGCCAATCGCGTAAGCACCTGGTTCGCTAACGCCGGGCTGTTTGGCGTGTGAGACATCAAGCGCGATGGCGGCGTCTGGCTTCTGATCAAACGCGGCAGTGAACCCACCCAACAGGCGTGTTTCTTCCTGAACTGTGGCAACAAAGATCAAATCCCACTCGTGGCTGCGCGTTTGCAAATAGTTGAGCGCAACAGTGAGGGCGGCAACACATGCGCGGTTATCGATCGCTTTGGTCGCGATTTTGCCGCTGAGCAGTTCGTGAACGGGCTGATTAAACGTGATGAAATCGCCAACCGCGACGTTTGCTTGCGTCGCTTCGGCCGAAAGTCCGACATCAACCAGCAAATCTTCATAGTCATATGCCTTGCCTCGTTTATCATCTGACAGCATCGAATAAGGTAACGATCCGATGACACCAACCAGAGGCGTCTGGCCGTG
>JBMZDF010000099.1:0-14963 GCA_049614105.1 Promineifilaceae bacterium (SeqCode) | reverse complement strand
AGAGGTTTTTATGCACAGATCAAAGTAGACGACAACAAACCTCTGAGGTTTATTGTCGCCTAAAATGTATCTCCGCTAGTCGCCATGCGATCGGGGTTTAAGACAATGCTGGCGTCTAATTCTTTTTCTGGCATGTTGTTCTCAACAACTTGATACTCACCTTCCAATACATCCATGCCTAACGTTTTTTGATGTTTGGTAACAATTTGTGGGGGTGTCAGGTGGATAAACCCTTTGAGGGCAACGTAAAAAATTGCTAGGTCGTCAATGGGGGTTAGGAGGGGGAAAGCGAAAGCGCCTTCGGGGAAAAAGCAATAAAAAACGGCCGCGAGAGGCATCATCTTAATGTAAAAAGGGGTGTTTGGGTCGCGTAAAATATGGTAAGCGAGAATAAGTTCTTTCCATACTGAGGTGTTGTTAGAGTCTGGGTTCATCATGTGTCCTATTGTGTCACGAACGCGAATGCATCTGATGCTGTGCGTAAAGTTGAAATTGAGTTGGCTTGCAAGTCTTTTGATAGCTGTTTAATTCTCACAGAATCTGCTTAGTTCTCATCTATCTCTACGGATTAGACGCCGAAATGTTGCGTTAGTTGCATTAGAACCACCTATAAACCATAATCTCGCTGCTGTAAGCTGACACATACTTGTCGGCCGTTACACAATATTTGGTATGAATCTTTTGTGGCTAATTCGTTTTGGCATTGTGTTAATATGCCTCATTATGTTTGTTTGGCGAGCCAATTGGACGTGGGCTATTGGTTTGCTCGCGGCGTCCTTAATGGTTGCGCTGGACGCCCTACGCATGCGTGAACTTTTGGTTGACGGCGGTTTTTTGAGTTGGTTGTTTGGGGGATTGATTGCGGGTGGGGCGTTCGCACTGATTTCGGGACTGTTTCGGCCGAAATCAATCTATTCCACCTCCCGCTCCGAAACACGCATTCCCTCTGTCGAACCTGGCTATAATCAACCGCCTTCTGTGCGGCTGAAATCTGTTTCGGCCGAAAACAACGCGGTCGATCGCAAAATGCTGTTCGCCCAAATCCGCAAGCGACTCAGCCCAGACGACATTTACGATCTCATCTTTGACGCCGACCTCAACGAAAATAACATCGTTTCCCCCGCGCAGGACATGCGCGAGACCATTGTGCGGCTCATGGATGAAGCGGAGCGTAGCGGGCAATCGGGTCGACTCGCGATGTCTGTCGAGCGTATTCTAACGCCTATTTCTAAGGAAAGTTTGCCTCGCTTGAACCGAATTTCGGCCGAAACGCCGCCCCACCTGCTGCGCCAAGCGATTATTGCCAACTACTCATTTTCAACGCTTGACGATCTCTGCACCAAAATAGGCATCGACTGGCAAGAAATGGGCAGCGACGCGAAAAAAACCCGCGTGCGGCGCATGTTGCGCTATCTCCAACGGCGCAATCGCCTGCCCGACCTGTTTGTCCAACTGAAATCAACTAAGTAGGCTGCGAAAATCGTCTAGCATGTCGAGACACCCCATGCTCTGTTGGTGAGAAGGTTTTTACAATTCACACTTTGATTTGACCATCCAACAAACAGTTGTGGTATAACTACGGAGCGAACTACCAGAGTATTGATTTCCTTTGTACTTGTATGGTGGCGGTTGGGCAGTCTTTGAAATCACTATTTACTTCAAACAACCTTTGTTGTAAGCGTGCATCGCCTAGAATTGGAAATCGAAGGTTAGCGGAGCATTATCCCCCAAACCGATTTGCTATCTTCAGAAATGAACACTTCTATTTCCCTTTTTGAATAAAGCCTGTGGGCATTGTGTTGCCAGAGGTTTTTAACAATCAGTGAAGATGCTCTGGTCTTTTAGCGTAGGAATGAAACGCATTTAGTTTGAATTTTTCAAAGCGCGGCAGCTTGGTGGGCAATGCATCTTATTTGGGTTTCATATTTTGATGACGCAGTTTCGCGCCCCAATACTTGACTTTCCGAAAATGGGTGATGTATCTGTCCCGCAGTACTTCTGTTAGGTCAATCTCGGTTGAATAGGGCTCAGATGTAAACATGTGCTGTGGTCTGGGAAAGTATAAATCGAAAAATTGGTTGAGGTTACGTTCATGCAGTGGTCAACTGTACGTGAGTTAAATGAAAAAGTGGAGCGTGAGAGCCTATTTTTGCAGGATCTACGCGCTGAAATTCAAAAAGTTATTGTTGGTCAAACCGATCTAATTGATCGTGTATTGATTGCACTTTTAGCAAACGGGCATATTTTGTTGGAGGGTGTACCCGGGCTGGCTAAGACGACGTTGATTACAACGGTGGCTGATACAATTTCGGCCGAATTTTCGCGTCTCCAATTCACCCCTGATTTGCTGCCGGCCGATATTGTTGGTACCCAAATCTATAATCCCCGCACCCATGAATTCACCGTGCGCCAAGGCCCTGTTTTTGCAAACCTTGTGCTAGCCGATGAAATCAACCGTGCCCCCGCCAAAGTGCAAAGCGCCCTGCTCGAAGCGATGCAGGAGCGTCAAGTCACAATTGGGGATCGAACCTTCCAAATGGAAGATTTGTTCCTTGTGATGGCGACTCAGAACCCAGTTGAGCAAGAAGGAACCTACGTGCTGCCTGAAGCACAGATCGATCGTTTCATGCTCAAGGTGCTGGTCGATTACCCGACACGTGACGAAGAGCGCATCATTATGGAGCGCATGACGAGCATGATGTCGCCAACCGCAAATGCTGTGGTTGACAAAGGGGTTTTCTTGCATGCGCGTCAGTGGGTGAAAAACATCTATGTTGACGACAAAATCAAGGATTATGTGCTTGATTTGGTTGGTGCAACACGCCGCCCCGGTGAGTTTGGGCTGACCAATTTGCGTTCGCTTATCTCCTTTGGCGGATCGCCTCGCGCCACTATTTTCTTGGTCAAAGCGGCACGCGCCCATGCGTTTCTAAACGGTCGCGGCTTTGTGACGCCTGACGATGTAAAACAGATCGCCCCTGACGTGTTGCGGCATCGCATCACGATTACCTACGAAGCGGAAGCGGAAGAAGTCACCTCCGACGATCTTGTGCAGCGCATTCTGCACCATATCGAAGTCCCATAAAGCACACTCAATAAATGAAGAATATGGAATGAGAATGGGGCAAATTCTGTTTCTCCGTTCTTCATTCTTCATTCGTACTTTTCTTCAATGCTCTCGACTGAACTGATCCAAAAAATTCGCCGTATCGAAATTCGGACCCGCCGATTGGTTTCTGACTCCCTTGGGGGTGAGTATCAGTCTGTCTTTAAGGGACGCGGGATGGAGTTTGATGAAGTGCGCCCCTATCAACCTGGCGATGATATTCGCACGATTGATTGGAACGTTACAGCGCGTACGGGTGAACCCTACATTAAACGTTTTGTCGAAGAACGTGAGCTAACGGTGATGTTGGTTGTGGACGCTAGCGGATCGGGGGAGTTTGGATCAAAGGAGCGTTTTAAGCGCGATTTGGCGGCCGAGATTACGGCTGTGCTGGCGTTCTCAGCCACCACAAACAACGATAAAGTTGGACTGATCGTCTTTACCGATCGCATTGAAATGTTTATCCCGCCGCGTAAAGGACGTCGCCACGTGTTGCGTATTATTCGTGACCTGTTGGCGTTTGAGCCAGAAGGGACGGGAACTGATATTAAGCTGGCGCTTGACACGGTCAACAATGTGCTAAAGCGGCGCAGCATCATTTTTATTGTTTCAGACTTTTTAGATGATTGGAATAAATATTCGCGCAAGATGGCAATTACCAACCGCCGCCACGACCTGATCGCGATCGATTTGGATGATCCACTTGAGCAAAAGATTGCAGACGTGGGCGTGATCGCGCTGGAAGATGCGGAAACGGGGGAGTTGGTTATGGTTGACACCTCTAGCCGCACGTGGCGCGAATTGTTTGAACAGCGCGTGGCCCATCGGTTCGAGTCGATGGAAAGTGCGTTTAACCGCGCCAAAGTGGATCACGTGACTGTCACAACCGATACAGATTATGTGACGGCGTTGACGCAATTTTTCAAATTACGCACGTCAAGGATGACACGCTAATGAGGTCGTCCCGTCGTCAATCTGTGGCAATGCAAGTGTCACAACGCCTGCAACCCGTGGATGTCATGGACAAAAGCCGTCGTGCTCTCCCGCGCTGGGGGCGTGTTGTCCTTTATCTTTTTCTGCTGATTGGCGGCTTGTTGCCAACACTTGTCAACGCTCAATCTGAGGACATTTCTGCGCTGTTATCAACAGAAACACCCTCGTTTAACGTTGGCGATCGGGTGGCGCTTGATTTAACGGTGCGACATCCTGCCATGTATCGCCTGATCCCGCCTGAGTTGGTGGGCGTTTGGGGCGATCTTGAAGTGCTGGACGTGATCCCCGTTTCAATTGAGCCAAGTGAAGATGGGTTTGAAACGACACGTGTGCGATTAATGGTGACCGCTTGGGAGCCACGTACCTATACAACGCCACCCGTTTCGCTGGAAATGGGGAGTGATGTAGGTGAGTTGGTGTCAATTTCGGCCGAATCAATCAACCTAAACGTCGCCAGCATCCTTGGTGAGCAAGATCTCAACTTGCGCGACCTGAAACCCCAAGCTGGAATTGCTGATCTCTCCTCACTGCTGCGCAATTTAATTACTGGCACAGTGCTTGCGTTTGCGATAGGTATCGTCACCCTCTACGCTTTCCGCCGCAACCAAAGACTTGAAGAAGCGATTGCGCTTACGCCACCCGTTGAACTGCGTCCCCCGAACATGATTGCTCTCCAAGAAATCGATGCTATCGAAGAACGCAACCTGCCCGAAGCGGGATTGTTTAATGAGCATTACACAGGCGTCACCGATGTGTTACGCCGTTATGTCGAGCGTAGTTTCAAAATTTCCGCGATGGAGGCGACGACGGCCGAAATTCGCGAGGCGCTGCGTGACGAAACACGCATTGATGCGGAGCATCGGCAGCAGTTTATAAGTATGTTGCAAAGTGCCGACCTTGTTAAGTTTGCACGTGCAAAGCCAGACTTGAAAGCGGCGAAGCTGTTGCCTGGGCGGGCGCGGGCGTTTGTCCGCGATAGCTACATTGAACCTGTTGTGCAGCCTCAGCCTGTTGAGGAGGAAACACCCTAATGGCGTTTTTGCCTCCTAATTTTCGCTTTGCCTATCCTTTGGTTTTGCTGTTGCTGCTGTCGATTCCTGCACTGGCGCTGTGGACTAATCAGGCACGTGTTCGCCGCCCCGCAACGCTCCGTTATGCGGACGTGACAATGGTGCGCGAGTTCTCGCAATCTTGGCGCGTGCGCGGCCGTCTTGTTTTGAAGCTGTTGCGCTGGCTAAGCCTTGCGCTGTTGATTGTCGCAATTGCGCGACCACAAACGGGTGATGCGCGTCAGGTTGTGCGTGGTGAAGGGGTTGATATTGCGCTGGCGCTTGATATTTCGAGCAGCATGGCGTCGCTTGACTTCCAGCCAGACAATCGACTAGTTGCCTCAAAAAATGTTATTACTGAATTTGTTTCTGAGCGCGAATTTGATCGCATCGGGTTAGTTGTGTTTGCAAACGAGGCATTTTCGCAAGCGCCGCTGACAGTCGATCATGACGTGCTGGTGCGTCTGCTGCAAAATGTCAACTTTGCGCGTGATTTGGGGCTGTCTGACGGCACCGCGATTGGAATGGGAATTGCGACGGCGGCGAATATGTTGAAAGACAGTTCGGCCGAATCTCGCATCATCATCCTGCTGACCGACGGTGTGAACACCGCAGGGCAGATCGATCCCTTCACCGCCGCCCAAGCGGCAAAGACGCTCGGCATCCGCGTGTACACAATTGGCGCAGGCAAACCTGGGCAGGTCGCCGTGCCCGTTCCCAACATCTTTGGTGAAGAAACGATTTCTTATGCTGAGAGCGTGATAGACGAGGCGACGCTGGCGACGATCGCAGAAGAGACGGGTGGCCTGTTTTTCCGCGCCACCGACACAAATGGACTGCGCGAAATTTATAACTCAATCAACGAGTTAGAAAAATCAGACGTCGAAATAGAGACGTTTACCCGCTACGACGAATTGGCGCAGTGGATTTTGATCCCTGCGTTGGCGCTGATGGTGCTTGAAATGTTGTTGCGTAAAACGGTTTTTAGGAAAATTCCGTAGCGAAACGATACGGCTGAGATTTACGAGTCACGCGAATCATAAATCTAAAATTGTAATCTGATAATTTTTTCAACATGAGCTTTGGTCAACCACTCTACCTTTTTGGCTTACTCCTTGTGCCGCTGCTAATTCTGTTTTTAGCATGGGCAGAACGGCGGCGTCAGCTTGCCTTGCGTAAGCTAGGCGATCTGGTGCTGGTGGAGCGGCTGACCGACACGATTAATCGGCGCGGTCGTCGTTGGCGACAGCGTTTTTGGCTGATTGGTATTTCACTGGTGTTGGTGGCAGTTGCTCGCCCGCAGTGGGGAACCTCGACGCAGGTTGTGGCACAAGAGGGCATCCAAATTATGGTTGCGCTCGATATTTCAGAAAGTATGCTGGCGCAAGATTTGCAGCCCGATCGGCTCACACGCGCCAAACAGACAATTATTGAACTGATGGAGCAACTGCGTGGGGATCAGGTTGGCGTGGCGCTATTTTCTGGTGCGGCGTTTATCCAGTTCCCGATCACGTCTGATTATGGGACGGCACGCGCTTTTTTGTTAAGCGCCAATCCCTCAATGATTTCGCGTGGTGGCTCCAACTTGGGCGATGCGATTCGCACGGCCAGCTCTGGATTTGACACGCAGCGTTCTAGCCAAAAAGTAATTATCGTTATGACAGATGGCGAGTCGCATAACCGCAGCCCCGTTACGGAGGCGCGGCAGGTGGCAGAAGAAGGGATCGTTATTTATACGATTGGCTTCGGTTCGGCCGAAGGCGGCCCTATCCCGCAGTTTAATGAAATCGGTCAGCTCGTTGGGTTCAAGTCAGATCGCAACGGCCAGATCGTCAACACGCGCATTGAAGAAGCGGTGCTGCGTGAGATTGCAAGCGTGACAAACGGTGAATATTTTCGAGCAAGCGCGTCTGGGGATGAGATCGGCATCTTGGCTGATTTGATCGCACAGTTAGAATCGGCCGAATTAGAGTCGCGCTTCGAGGTACAAGCGGTTGAACGCTTCTACCTATTTTTGATTCTAGCCTTGTTCTGCTTCATTGCTGCCGAAGTAATTCCAGAACGTCAACGAGCCTCTGCCATTCGCTTTGAACAACTGTTGGGCGTCTTGGTTATGGGCTGGGTTCTGACGGGTTGTGGTGGCGCTGTGACGGGGATTCAATCGTTGGATGATGGCAACGCTCAATATGTGGCGGCGGCGTATGAAGATGCGTTGAACAGCTACACGGAGGCGCGTGCGTCTGGGGTTGAATCGGCCGAACCGATTTACAACAGTGCAAATGTGCAGTATCGGCAGGAGCGGTTTGTAGAATCGGCCGAAACGATGCAACTTGCACTCGACATCAGCGATCCCGTCCTGAGCGCTAGCGCCTATTACAATTTGGGCAATACCCACTTTGCACAGCAAGATTGGCCCGTTGCCATCGAAGCGTACAAAGACGCACTGCGACTCGATCCTAGCGATGTGGATGCCAAACATAATTTAGAATTAGCCCTGCGCCAGCTTCAACAAGAGCAAGAAGAAGAGGAACAGCAGGAAGAAGAAACGCCTGAGCCTGAGGAAGAACAACCCGAAGAGCAAGGTAGTGAAGACGAGCCAGAGCAGGAACAACCTGAAGAATCAGAAGGGGACGAACCTGCGTCTGAATCGCCAACGCCAACACCTGAGCCGAGCAGCGAGGACGAGGAAGATGAAGGCGATCCGCCACCTGAGGAAGAGCCAACGCCCGACCCAGAGCAGCCTGAAGATAATTCCAACTCGGAAAACAACGAGGACCCGCAAGAAGAAGATCCTAACAGCGACTCAAATGTGCCGCCTCCACCGCCTCCAAGCGGCGAATTAACGGAAGAACAGGCGCTGCAACTGCTCGATGCGATTGAACAAGATACGGAAACTTTGCAAGAGCAGTTGAACCAAAGTTACACCGAGCCAGGCCCACCGCCGGACAAGGATTGGTAGGTGAGTGATTTTATGTTTAAGTCATTTCAAAAACTCACCACGCTAAGCGTCTCATACTTTTTCCTTGTGCTGGCACTTGGTTGCTTACTTGCACCTTCGGCCGCTTTTGCTCAGGATCAAGTCATTGTTGAGGCTGAGATTGATCGTTCGGTGTTAACAACAGACGAGCGTATTGTGCTGACCGTTACGATTATCGGGGGACAGCCTGACGAGCCGCCCGCGCTGCCACCTATTCCCGATGTTGTGATTGTTGATGCTGGGTCAGCTACCAAAATTGTAAGTGTTCAGGGGGTTCAAGTTGCCGCCCCTGCGTACCGATACACCATCCAACCGCTGGAAACAGGGACTTATCGGATCGATCCGATTCAACTTTCGGTCAATGGGCAACTGTACCAAACTGACCCAATTACTTTTGAAGTTCAGCAAGGGTCGCAACCCTTAGCCGATCCTGCATCTGATGATGTCGGTGCGCCGAGCGAGTTGAGTGGGCAAGATTATTATGTTCAAGTTGAGGTTGATAATTTGACACCCTACGTGGGGCAACAAATTATCTATACCGCTCGTTTTTTCCGCAGCAGCTTCGACTTGTTATCACGTAACAACCCGATTGTGATGCCTGATTTTGTTGGCTTTTGGACAACGGAAGCGTACCAGCTTCCGACCCCTGTGCAGGATATTAACGGGCGCAACTATCAGGTTATCACCAATCTACAGCCCGTTTTTCCAACCACAACGGGTGAGTTGGTTATTGAACCCGCTATCGTTGATCTCAATGGTCAAAATTTACCCTCTGATGCCGTTGTGCTGAACGTTCGTGCTTTACCAGAACCTGTGCCTGAGCAATTTTCGGGCGCGGTGGGTGACATCGCGATTACCGCTAGCATTGATTTGACAACGATCGAGGTTGGTAAATCGGTGATGTTGCGCACGGAAATTAGCGGTATTGGGAATGTGGACACATGGCCTGAGCCTGTTTGGCCTGAGTTGGACGGGTGGCGCAGCTTTGAAAATCAGAGCACGCTGAACAAAGAATTTGCGGGCAATTTGATGCAGGGGTCACGTGTGTATGAACGCTTTTTCACGCCCAGTGAGCCGGGTGATGTGACGCTGCCGCCCATTGAATATATCTATTTCAATCCATCTACCGAGACGTTTGAGACAAGCACGACAGAGGCGTTTGAGCTGGTCGTAATTGGCTCGATTGATTCGGCCGATGAAGTAACCACACTGACCGAAGCAGAAAGCAACGCGATCGCCCTGCAAGCGCAAAAGCTGACGCCTAACCGATTGGTACGCAACTCATGGCGTTTTACAAATAGCTGGCTATTTTGGCTCTTGTGGCTTGTTCCCGCAATTTTGGTTGTGGGCGACAAATTGTTGCGCGTGCGAGAGTCGCGCATGGGTGAAATTGAAGAAGGTCGTAAGCGAATTAATGCGATGCGGCTGGCACAACAGGCGCTCAAGGCTGCGCGGATTGACAAGGCGCAGCGGGCAGATGAAGCGGCCGAACGCATTTTGACAACCTATTTAGATGATAAATATAGCCAATCGTTTTCGGGCATGAGCCAAGTGACACGGGCTGAATCGTTGCGTACACATAACGTGCGAGAGTCGCGCATTCGCTGGATCAACCGTATTTATGATCAGATTCAGCAAACCCGCTATGGATTTGACGCGCCGGAACGCGGCAAACTGCTAGATGAAGTCGATCAGGTGATTCGTCAGTTTGAGCGGGCGGACGATGAAGGAGGCAAATAGATTGATGTTTGACTCTAAACACGCTGATCAAACTCGGATAGCAAGCAAACAAATAACAGTTCATTGTTGGAAGCGATCGAGCGCCCTACTCGTCGCTTTGTTGTTGATCGGCGGCTGGTTATTTGCTGTGCCGAGCGTTTCTGCACAGGAACCTGCCGTTGACCGCGATACGTTTGAGGTTGCAAACCGACTTTATGAAAATGGCAACTATCAGGAAGCGGCGGCACTGTATCAGCAGCTAGCGGATGTGGGCTATGAGGATAGCCGCCTTGATTATAATTTGGGCAATGCTTATTATGAATCGGCCGATTTTGGGCGAGCAATCCTTTACTATCGCCGCGCCATGGTTGACCGTCCGCGTGACGGGGCGCTACGTCACAATCTGCAAATAGCGCGTACAAAAGTTATTGACCAGTTGAAGCCTAGCGAAGAGTCATTGCTAGAGCAAATCACGCAAATCGGCAACTGGATGACGCTAAATGAAACGGCAGGACTAACGCTGTCGGTATGGCTTGCGATCGGGATCGCGTTTATCCTGTATCGACGTTCGCCCAACGAGCGCCGCCGCACGGCGATGCAGTCGAGCTTGATTTTGCTGGTGCTGGCGTTTACGTTTATGCTGATTTTGCTGGGATCGCGTGTAAACCGAGCGCGAACGCACGCGCCTGCGGTTGTAGTTGCGGAAGAAGTGGAAGTGGTTGACGAGCCATCAAGCGCCGCATTGGCCGTTTTCAAGCTGCACAGCGGCGCTGAGGTGTCGGTGGTTGATCGGCAGACAAATTGGTATTTGCTGACCCTGCCAGGGGATGAGCTTCAGGGTTGGATTTCGGCCGACTCACTCACCTTAATCAGCGAGTGAGGCTGCGATTGCCCGAAAGAACGCTACCGACTCATCGCTTGAAAGCGCGTCGGGATCGGTGAAATGATGATTGGCCGACTGCTTGACAATCACCAGATCGTCCTTGAGCGACACGTAGATAAACTGATTGTAGATCCCAATCGCCATAAACTCCCCGTCCGCATTGTCTGGAATCCACCACTGTAGCCCATAACCACGATCGGTATCAGATAGATGATTTTCGCCCGGCTGGAGGTGCGGGGCATCGGGCGTGATTGACGCCTGAACCCATGCGGCTGGCACAATTTGCTTGCCGTTCCAATTGCCATTGTGTAGGTATAATCGGCCGAATTTAGCATAATCACGCAGCGTGGCGTTCAGCCCACCAAGCGCCATCTCAACCCCTTTCCTGTCCACAATCCAATAGGCATCATGCTCCATGCCCAGCGGTTGCCACAGCCATTGTTCAAGCAGTTCCGTCACGCTTCTGCCCGTGGCACGCATCAGAATCATGGCAAGCACTTGTGTATCGATGCTGACATAGTGGAGGTACGTGCCAGGCTGACGCTCGTTTTTTAGGGAAGCGGCAAAAGCGGCAAACGAGCCGCCGATTGCTATAACGCGCCCAAACCGATTGATGTCGGAGCCAAACGTACCGTAATCCTCGTCAAAGCCAACCCCCGATGACATTTGCAACACATCCTTGATCCGAACGTTATCGTATCCTGTGCCGACCAGCTCAGGCAGATAATCGGTGACTGTTTCCTCAATGCTGCGCACAAGATGGCGCTCTAGCGCAATGCCAAATAGGGCGGAAACAAACGATTTGGCGACTGACCATGAGATGTGCGGCGTGTCTGCGTTGTGGCCTTGGAAGTAATTTTCGTAGACGATCTGGTCGTTTTTGAGGATTAACAGGCCGTTTGTGCCTGTGTGTTGCATCCATTCGGCCGAATTGTACTCTTTCCCATTGAACGAAAAGTGCGCTGGCAGCGCGATGCGCTCCCCTTCGTTGAAGTGGTAAGGGTCGGCCGATTTGCGAACCGTGCTGATGTCAAACGACTGCGCCATGTTGAGAAAGTTTTCTACAATTTGATCCTCGTCAAACAGGTGCATCACACGCCACAGGCGTTTGAGTCGCCAGCCCAGCGTTTTTGCCAAGAGGGTTCCACCGACCGCCGCGCCTAGTCCAAGTGTGACTCGTTTTGTTGAAGGTTGCATAAGGGTTGGAAAGCGTGTTTTTGTGAACTTTTAATGGTGTGTCGTGATGGCCGCTTCGGGAAATTCGGCCGAATTGATGAACAGCAGCGCACCACCCCAACCGCGTAGTTCATGATCAAAAAATGCTTGCGTATATGCTTGCACAATCTCAGCATGGCGCTCTGCCCTGCCGCTCACCAAACCGCCCCAGCGCAACAGAGGTGAAAAATGACGATAGTCAGTAAAGTCCAGATGTTGTGCGTTGTGCAGAATCGCTTGATAGTGGCGATCGTGAGAGTTGTGGGCCAGCCGCAGCAGGCGAGGCTTGTTTGAATCGGTGATCGCATCCTCGCCGCGAATAATCATCACGGGCTGCGGCAACCCCTTGGTAACTAGCTCATCTGAGGAAGGCATGAGCCAAGGGTCAAGCCCCAAATATGCTTTGCAGCGCAGATCGATTTGGCAAAATTGTGCGGCTGCGGCTGCACCCGTAGAATGTCCGAACAGGCCAATTTGTTCAATATTGATGCGGTCTGTGAAGCGTGAGTATGGTTTTGCGCTCAGGTCATTTAAAGTATTGAGGATGAGATCAATATCGCCCACGAGAACGTCAACCATGTTTGCGAGACGTTCATTCCCCTCTGGGCTGGCCTGATTGAACATGTCCGGGCGATAGGTTGCAACCATTTCATTGTTGGGATATAGCGTGTAGCCACTGTAAAAAGGATGGTCGGCCGCGACGACAATGTAGCCTTCGCTGGCAAGTTGCTCAAACAACAGCGAGTTTTGCGTCCGCTGCCCGCCCAAACCGCCGACAAACATCAGCACAGGGTAGGGGGCTTCATCGCCCAAAACGGGTGGTTCTGTGTAGGCGCGTGCGTTGATTAGAGGAACATGGCTTGCCAAAAACGGAGGTAGCCCCATGTGACTCATCCAGCGCATGCCTCCTAGATGAATATCGTCACTGTAGACGGCAAGTGATTCGGTTGTGACATGGGCGGGATACCAAACCTGCATACGCAACTGACGAGGCAGTTCGCCTGCATAGGTAAAGGGATCGTTGCGCACTTCGTCACCGATGTCATACGCGATCGTGCCGACATCATGGGTCCCAGCAAGCGGTTCAAACTGTACAACAGGAAATAAGTTGCCAAGCAGGAGCGAGGTCAAACTTAGCAATATCGCAACGCTGCGATCAACCCGTTTGATGAAGCGCGAGAGGCGCAGCGAGAGAAACGGGGCAGCCATCGCAACCGCGAGTACAAGGTAGAGCGGCACCATTTGCCAACGAGCGCCGTCAACCAGAAAGTGTGCAAGCAGCATTGCCAAAATAGCGCCGATCCAAAGCTGAATCCGAGAAGACTGCTTTGGTTTTGGCGCAACGATGGCCAAAAGTGATAAGAAAATTAGTCCCCATTCCAATAGTCGCATAGCTCAAATCGTATCCTAATGAGCGGAAAGATCAAATAATGGCTAATTGTTCAACCGTTTTTGCAGTCAAAACGTCTTTGTGATCTACTTAAGTAGGGTACAAAAAGTTTCAAATAATCAGACGCCCCAGCGGGGCGTCTCTACAGGTTAATATCTCTGGTAGAGACGTCGCCGCTGGCGCGTCTCTGTTAGAAAAGCTGGACAATTTTTCGTCAATGATTACTTAATGCGTCAGGGCATCTGCTATAAATGCAGCCATATCATCCTTGAGTTTACGCAACGATTCAAGATGAATGTACATCATGTGACCTGCGTCATAGTAGGTCATTGTTATGTTTTTCTCTAACGATGGATCGAGATAGAGGTGGTTAAACGTGTACTCGGTGGCAAAGTAAGGGGTCGCCATGTCGTAGTAACCGTTGGCGACAAATACCTTGAGGTAGGCGTTTTTGCTCATGCTGGCGCGTAGCGTTTCGGCAACGTCAACATAACGATTCTCAAACACCTTGTAGCTCCACGGGCGAACTTTAGAGGTGATAATTTCGTAGGGCAGATCGGTTTCATAGCCTAACTCGCGCCGCATGTAGTCGTTGAACGCGCCCGTGTAGGTTCCCTGAATATTGGTGAAACTGGGGTCGTGTTCAAAGCCTAACCCGGTTATTTCACGATCGATGCCTTGGAAACGGCTGTCGAGTCGGCCGACGGTGCGGTTTTGACTGCGCATAAGTTGTTTGCAGAAGCGGATATGCTCGATGCGCAGGTTGGTTTGGCGGATGTATTCGGCCGATAAACCCGTATAACGCGCCAATTTTGCCACAATCGCCTCACGCCGTTCCGCATCAAGCTTTTTACCCAAGAACAGCGCCGACGCATACTCTGTTTCGGCAAACGCCTCAACCTCGCGCAACGTTGCCTGTAAATCTTGTTGGAGATCGTCATCGAGCAAATTGTGATACCAAGCGGTCGCCGTGTAGGTGGGCAGGTAGAGGATATAAGGCAGATCGTTGTTGCGATTAAAAACGCCTGTGGTGAAGTCAAGCACGGCCGAGATCAACAGCAAGCCGTTCAGGAACATGTGGTGTTCATGTTGCAACACGCCGCTCAATTCGGCCGCGCGTGTCGTCCCATAGCTCTCCCCCGCTAAAAACTTAGGCGATTGCCAACGGTTGTGTCGCGTTGTGTAGACGCGAATAAACTCGGCGATTGAGTCAATATCTTTTTTGAACTCGTGATACTGTTTGTCTTTCTCGCCAGGGACGGGACGGCTGTAGCCAGTGCTGACAGGATCGATAAAGACAATATCGCTGATGTCAAGCAGGGTAAATTCGTTGTCCGCGACGCGATAGGGTGGGGGAAGTGGGTTGCCATCGGGATCCATCAACACACGTTTGGGGCCGAATAAGCCGAGATGTAGCCAAACAGATGCGGAGCCTGGCCCGCCGTTGAAAGCGAATGTTATCGGCCGATTTTGCAAATCAGCGCCATTTTTCGTGTAGGCGGTGTAAAAAATAGATGCTTTTGCCTTGTGCGCCTCTTTCTCATCTTCCTCACGAATCAAAATCGTGCCGGCCGTTGCCGTATAGTTGATCGTTTCACCGTTGATAGTCAGTGAATGTTCGCTGCTTACGC
>JBMZDF010000098.1:0-15246 GCA_049614105.1 Promineifilaceae bacterium (SeqCode) | reverse complement strand
GTGGAAGCATGTCATTTTACCATGGAAGAATTAGTTACAGTAAGTGATAATACGAGGCTATGGTCGGCACCTAATGTGTTAATAGGAGATAAAATCCTATCACTCAATCTAGGGCAGCAAATTGAGATAATAAGTTCCCCCCAATGGGGAAGAATTCGAGGAGATATTGATTTCTCGGGTTGGTGGTGGGAGGTTACTACTCAAACAGACGATATTAGTGGTTGGATTTGGCAAGACCGCATTGCCGAATGCGGAAACTAAAGTCCTGTTTTAAAGCACAGGGGTAGGAAATGACACAATCACAATACTTAGAAGATTACAATCCTAACGACATTCTCGACAGGCTATCGTCAACTAACATCCTAAACGGAACATGAGGACTACACCCAACAAACTTTGAAGAAACTGACTTGGCGCAATCTTGGTTACCGTATGGGAAATCGGTTTGGTAAACACGATGATGAGACTATTGCTACTGCTTACGCCCGCTTCGGAGAATTATATTATCAGGATCGCGAATTCTAGAACCCTGCCATCACAGGTCCAGGGCAATTGCATTCTAAAATTTCTACCTAATGTCGCGATCTCGAACCCTACAATAGGGCTTGAATCCACTGCGGAAAAGGGAAGAAGAGTCGCTTTCAGAGGGCTTTATTGGTATTTAGCCCCACCGTTTTTGTAGCTGAGCTAGAATGCAATCGCCCTGATCACAGGTCAACCCACTACAGAACAGTATGAAAATGCACTCGTCAAACTCGGAGGACAATTCAACAATTTACAAGGAACGCCATAAAGTCACGTGCCACAATGCGCGGGTCTTGACCTTCGGCCGCCCAACGGTCGGGGTCATAACTGTTCATCTGCAACGCTTCAGGATCTGCACCAGTCAGCTTGAACTTAACTAATGCCTCATACCGCTCCAACTCATTGAATTGGGCGTCAACAGCAATTGCCCCTATCTGAACGATTGGATGACGTGTCCCATCTAGCCCACCCGTTTCTAAATCAAAAAATACAATGCTCATTGGCTTCACCACAAAAAGGCCAGCCCAATCGGGCTAGCCTTTACTTTGGTTGATAACGCTCACTTACTCATCGTCGCCGAAAAGGTATGAGTTTGCTTCCTTCGTTGCAGCATTGGCCTCGATTAACTTCTGTGCAGCTCGTTCCTCAGTCCACGGGGCCGTCACTTCGACCACAACCGCATTCTTGCCGTCATACTCGCCAGCAAACAGAGCAATATCGTGTGGCTTGCCGAAATCAGCGATTGTGATGTTTTGACCCCTTGGCAGTGACTTGGAGATTGAGATGATAATCGAGCGTCGTGCGTTTGCTCCAAGCACAAGGCGGGTTGCACAGCCTTGAAAACTCAACGTATAGGCCATGTGGGGAGCACCACCGTAGGGAGAGAATTCAGTATCAATCCACTCGTTATGAACACCTGCAATTGTTAGGTGAAGATGTTCACCCTCCTCCTTGAAACCAAGCGATTTGAGCATTTCACGACTAAAGAAACGCTTGCCGTAGAAATCAACTAGCGCAAATTCGCCGTCGTGGATTGGAAACTCAAACCGCTCAAACCCAAGATTATCAACCGTGCGTGTAATTTCGCGATGGCTGCCAAAATACAACATTTCGGTAGGGACTTCCCCCACGTTATGACCGTTCGTTTTCTGAATTGCTTTACTCATCTGTTATTCTCCAGTTGAAATCCAACCAAGCCCGACGCCATCCGCACCATAGCGGACAGCCATTCGGCGGACTTGCTCTAATGTGTCTCGGCTCATTAAGCCAGACATTGACTCTAAACATTGACGATAGATATGATTGGGCATGTTGTGCAGCATCTTAAGAACCCGTCGCAGCTCATAGGCTTCTGCAACTGTTGCAACCTTTGGATCTTGTGTCATCTTTGGTAAGGTCGCGTTATATGCCGCTGCCTTTGCCCGTAAATGTGTTATGTCTATTCCTTGCCGTTGTTGCATGATTTAGTTCCTTTAACCCTTGTCTCAAGACAAGTGAACAACCTCTACCGAACACTCACAACCCCATTCGCAGCGCGACGGAAGAATGCATCAGGCGTCGCCAACACTGCGCCAGCCATCTTCTCCAAATCAATCCGTGCATCCTGTGAAATGTCCGGCGTTGCGTGAGCTGCGTAGCTCAGACCGTGAATGATGCCCGCTTGGTTTGTCATCCCCTCGCTACCAACGAGCACATTGTCTTTAATTTCTGTCTTCAACCCGTGTTTCTTTGCCAGTCGGGTAACGATGTCGCCAAAATCAGGAATGTGCTTTTCTTCGGCCGCTGCCAAGTCATCAATCATGGCAACCGATAGTTTGAGGCTCCGCGCCATCGCCCCTTTAAGCGCCAAACGCATCTCACCTTTGCTGTAGTAAGCGTGTCGCATCTTCAATGCGAAATCGCTTTTCTGCATGATAATTGAGTTGGTGCAGCTATGACGCTGGAGAAATGGAGTACAAACGAGGGAGCCACCGCCAATCTCATCGTTTGAGACATAGAAGCCGATGCCGTAGTTGCCGCCCTCGTGATCCTCCCTGGTGTCAGCCGCGCGGACTTTGATGTGAATTGCATCGGCCGATACAAAGGGACGAATGAGCGTGTACTCAAGGCTCGAACTGCGCATTGTCTCTTGTGCAACTTCCAGCACATCGCCGTTCGGAATTGGGGCATAGCGTTCTGAGAGAACCGCGCGGGCGTTGCCCTCATATAGTCGAACAAACCAGTTTTTTGACCGACGACGATTCTCACGCTTCGCTAGCTCGGCGATAACGTCGCCGCGCCAATGTTCCAAGTTTGCTGACTGCAAGTAAGGGGGGCATTGTTTAATATAGCTGTAAGGCACTTTGCGACCACCTGACGCGGTTTCTGACAATCGGCCACACACTTGCTGCAAGGCTCGATCTGTCATTTTCTCAACAAGCATTGCGCCAAATGGGTTGTTTGGTTCCTCAATGACAAAGCCACCATTTTCATGAAACTCAATGTCGACAATACGTGCCATGATGTCGTTCTTGGAAGCGGTGAACACCTTGTCACGGGCGATCATGTCTTCAAGCGTCTCAATCGGTTTCGCTAAAGTGTTAGTCTCTGGGAGGATAGAATTTTTGTTACTCATAGGTCTGTTATCCAAAGTAATTTGTTATCCAAAAAGTGAATGCCGCTGTGCTCATCAGTACCAGTTTGCGGCTCTGTTCTGGTAGACGGCTTTACGCCGTTTCGCTCAACTTGCTCAATAACTCTGCTGTGAGCTGGTCCACCTCGTTTTTAATCTCTGTCCATTGGTCAATCATTGCTTTTCGCTCTCGTTCATCGGTTGGCATTTCGGCCGATTCCAATGCTTGCTGTCTTGCCATCGCTTTCTGTAGCTGTTCCACTATCGGCTTTGCTTCTGGGGGAAGATTTGCAGGCTTCCCTTCCTGTACGACTTGTCCTAATTTCACCGTTCATTCCTTACTCCCCTCAAAGTTAGTTATTGGCCTAGCAACTTATGAAATGGGTCCTTTCTAAACCTGTACAGCTTCAGCGACACACTTAGCCAAGCCGCCGTTACATGTAAAATTATATAAAAAATATATACTTTTGTCAACGGACTATATCATTCTAACCTCCATATAAGCTGGAAATAGCAAGGGAAATATAGGGATCAAAAAAGCCCAGCAGGTGCTGAGCTTGAGCAAGTTTGGCGAACTTATCTTGGGCTATGTTCTCTTATCATTGGGGAACGGGTTTCCCGATTTTGTCCCCCTTCCTACTTGTGGCATAATCCAAGTGTGTAGGGAAAGGATCTTCCAAGGTTATGATAAAAAAATAAACGCCCTACAATAGTTAAGACCCATCCAGAGCAATGATCTCGCCAAGCGCAATGGCAAGCTGGAGCAAATGTAACGCACTTTTGTGCAAATGCAACGCATTTGTCAGCTATTGCAAGCGGCTTATTGAGCCGAAAATGCAGTGGCGTTTTTGATTATGGTTGGCAGTATTTAAACTGTAACATGCGGTTCTTCTGAATGGTGATAAACGTTGTAAGTAAGCACAATTAAATGAGTAACGACCGCACTTTTTTTACAAACGAAAAGCACGCTACGCTTGTGGATCGCTTCAAATCTACATTGAAAGATGTTGAGTATTTTGACGTGCTGGTTGGCTACTTTCGCAGCAGCGGGTTTCGATTGCTCTACGATGCGCTTGAGACCGTTGATCATATTCGTATTTTGGTGGGGCTAAACGTCGATCAGAAAACATATCAGGTTTTGGAACAGCAGCGGATGCAGTTGCGGGGGCAGATGGTGCTCGACTTTGATCGCGATGTGCGCACGGCACAGGAGACGAAGGCTGAATTTTCCAAGGCAGTTTCGGCCGAAATGGAAACCTCCCCCGACACCCATGACACAGAAATCGGCGTCCGAAAATTCATCGAATTTCTACAGTCTGGCAAACTGAAAATCAAGGCACACCCCACCGAAAAAATCCACGCCAAAGTCTATATCCAACGCTTCCAAGAGGATGACCGCGACTTCGGCCGCGTTATCACTGGGTCAAGCAACTTTAGCTACTCAGGGCTGCTGGGCAACTATGAATTTAACGTCGAGCTAAAAAACAGCGCCGATGTTGAGTTTGCGCTTGAGAAATTTGAGGAGCTATGGGCTGATGCTGTAGATGTTTCTGAGGCATACCAAGAAGCGGTGCAACGTGACACGTGGCTTAGCGATAGCGTGACGCCGTGGCAACTGTATTTGAAACTACTATACGAGTATTTTCAGGAAGAAATCAACGTCGATGACGAGCTTAATTTCTATTTGCCCGACGGCTTTCTATCACTTGATTATCAAAAAGATGCAGTCATTAATGCGTTGCGCATTCTCAATATGTACGGCGGTGTATTTATTGCCGATGTCGTTGGGTTAGGCAAAACGTACATTTCTGCGCTGCTCGCCCAGAATTTGCCGGGGCGCAAGCTGGTCATTTGCCCACCCGTTTTGGCAGACTATTGGCGCGAGACGTTCCACGATTTTGGCGTCCGTAGCTTCCGTGTAGAGAGCATGGGCAAGCTTGATCACATTTTGCGCGGCGACGTGAGTCGCTACCAATATGTGTTTATTGACGAGGCGCATCGCTTCCGCAACGAGCAGACACAAAATTACGAAAAGCTAGCGCAAATCTGTGCGGGCAAAAAGGTAATTCTCGTTTCAGCCACGCCGTTCAACAATACGATTGAGGATATTTTCTCACAGCTTAAGTTGTTCCAGCCGCCACGTAACAGCATTATTCCAGGCGTGCGCAACATCGAAGCGTTTTTTGCAGATCGTGTCCGACGCATCCGTCAATTTGAGCGTACCGATCCAGAGTATCTACCAACCATTAAGCGGGTGGCAGCCGAAGTCCGCGACAGCATTTTGACGCACGTGATGGTGCGCCGCACGCGTAACCAAATCAGCAAAAATTATCAGAAAGATATTGAGCAGCAAGGGCTGTTTTTTCCAAAAATGGCCGATCCGCGCCGCCTAATCTATGAATTTGATGCGCCAACGGCAGTCATATTCAATGCGACGATCGAGCGACTACAGGCGTTCCACTATACACGCTACACGCCGCTGCTCTATTTGCGAGATGGCATTTCAGGACAGTTGCAGCAGGGGCAACGCAATGTCGGGGCGTTTATGCGAATGATGTTGGTTAAGCGGCTGGAGAGCAGCTTTTTTGCGTTTCGGCAAACGCTGCGCCGTTTTATCAAATCATATGAAAGCTTCATGCGGATGGTCGATGAGGGGACGGTCTACATTGGAGATGCCAAAATTCTCGACTTGTTTGAGCAGGATGATGAGGCGCGGCTGATACAGCTTGTCGAGGAAGGGGATGCAGAGGTTTATGACAGCGATCTGTTTGTCCCAGAGTTGATGGACAATTTGCTGACTGATTTAGAGCTGCTGATTGAAGTGCAGGAGCTTTGGGAAAAAGTTTATGATGATCCGAAGCTGGAGCGGCTGATCGATGCGCTGTGGGGCGATGAGGTGTTGGGGCAAGAAAAGGTAATTGTATTTACTGAATCGGCCGAAACTGCCCACTACCTCTTCAAACATATCAATGCCCAATTTCCCAACACCGCCATTGCCTATACCAGCGGCGGCGGCGTCACCGCTGGCCAAACGCTCGGTAAAGATCGCGCCAAAGAGATGATTCTGGCTAACTATGATCCGCGTGTCACCGTCAACCGTAGCGACCAGATTCGTATCTTGATCACAACGGACGTGCTGGCGGAAGGGATCAACCTGCACCGCTCGCCTGTGGTCGTCAACTATGATTTGCCGTGGAATCCAACCCGTGTCTTACAACGTGTTGGGCGCGTCAACCGCGTGGGTACAGAGCACCCGCTGATTTACATCTACAATTTTTTCCCAACCGACCAATCGGACGAGCATCTTAATTTAGAGGCCAATGTCATCGCAAAAATTCAGGCGTTCCACAACATGCTGGGCGAAGACTCGCGCTATTTGAGTGAAAATGAAGAGGTGATCGACCATGATGCACTTGGGGAACGTCTCTATCAGCGGCTCAATCGGCGCGACACGTACAACAACGACGATGAGGACGAGCGTTCTGAGTTAGAGTACCTCAGGCTGATTCGGCGTATTCGAGATGAGGAGCCAGAATTATTTGCCCAAATTAAGCGGCTACCCAAAAAGGCGCGTGCGGGCTGGGCAACGGTTCCATTGGGCACGCCACATACGCTCACCTTTTTCCGACAGGGGCGTATCAAGAAATTCTTTATGGCAAACGGCGGCAGCAGTCAGGAATTGACGTTTTTTCACGCGCTCGACTTGGTCGCCTGCGATCCTGATACGCTGCCTGTGAAAACGATTCCGCCTGATTTTTACGAGCAGTTGGGATTGAACAAAGGTACGTTTCAGCAGGCGTTAGCGGCCGATGAGCAGGACACGCACGCGGGCGGCAGCGGATATGAAAGGCGGCTGCGTGCTTATGTGCGGCAGCTACGCAAAATGAAAGGGCTGACCGACACTGATGAAGAATATATTGATTTACTAGGGCAGGCGTTTGAGGACGGCAAGCTGCCGCAACAGACCCTGCGCCGCACGTGGCAGGCGATTAGCAAGGCGAAAGGGGCAACTAAGGCGCAGACAGGGCTGCGACTATTGCGTGACAACATACCATACGCGCTACTGTTGCCGTTACCACAATCAACGGTTGATGTAGACGCACCACGAGAAATTATTTTATCGGCTTATTTGATTTAGGGTGATCGGCATTTGAAGTGATGAGGCGATCGGTAAAACGATCCCTAACTACCAGATCACCACACAACGAGATATGGAGTAGAAGGATGAATGAACGCACAATACGATTGATTAAACAGACGTTTAATGAGCAGTTTGATCTCAATCGCTACCGCCAGTTTACACAGGAACTACTAAACCGCTATGAGGAAAAGCCATTTACCAATAGTGGCAACATTATTCCGCAAGGATATCGAGATCATGTGGCATTATTTGGCCGAATCGGAACCTATACCGATCCCGACCAACAAACGATTGACATCCTTTACATCAAGCTGCGTCATCCCTCCCATTTGCGACGTGCTCGTACTTTTCAGCGCAACCTTGTTGCTCGTCATCTAAAGCTCCGTGAGAAAGATGCAGCTCTGGTTGCTTTCTATGCTGATGGGTCGCCTGATTGGCGTTTCTCTCTCGTTTGGCGCAGTGAAGAAATGCGTTTTGATGAGGTTAAGGATCGGCTCAGGTTTGAAGAAGATTTATCCCCCTCGCGCCGATCCTCTTTTTTGGTAGGGAAATTTGAGCCGAGCCACACTGCCCAGCGCCAACTACTACCTATATTGGCCAATGATCGTCACGCGCCGACGCTTGATGCGCTCCAAATTGCGTTTTCAGTTGAGACAGTCACCCGTGAGTTTTTCGACCAGTATAAAGAGCTGTTTTTGCAGATTACAGAGGCCCTTGAACATATTCGGCAAACTGACTCAGCCGTAGAAGCCAACTTCACACAAAAGGAGATTGAAACAAGCGACTTTGCAAAAAAACTGATGGGGCAAATTGTTTTTCTCTACTTTTTGCAGAAAAAAGGATGGTTAGGGGTTGCAAAGGATGCTAACTGGGGAGATGGTTCTCCTCAGTTTATGCGGCAGTTATTCGACGATACTCAACATTACGACAACTTTTTTAACGATATTTTAGAACCGCTCTTCTACGAATCGTTGGCTGTAGAACATCCCAACGATTTCTACGAGCCATTTGGTGTGCGAATGCCGTTTTTGAACGGCGGTTTGTTTTCACCGATGAATGGTTACGATTGGCGTGGTACTGTCATCAAACTCCCTAATGAGTTGTTTAGTAATACTATCGTAAACAGAGCAGGCGATGTTGGCACAGGGGTTTTAAATGTATTCGATCGTTACAACTTTACAGTGCAAGAGGAGGCTCCACTAGATCAGGAGGTTGCTGTTGACCCTGAGATGTTGGGTAAGGTATTTGAGAATTTGCTTGAAGTGACGAATCGAAAATCGCAAGGAGCATTCTATACACCACGCGAGATCGTTCATTACATGTGTCAAGAGAGTCTGATTGACTATCTTGATGATGTAGCTAATCGAGAGGAGCAGCGGGTTCCACGAACTGACATTGAATTTTTGGTTCGACAAGGAGAGATGACCCTTGCAGACGAGGTGGCACAGCAGTTGGGACGCAAAAGAGAGGGGATTCGTTTGTCCCAATCAGTGCGTGATCATGTAGACGTTCTCGACCAAGCGTTATTGGACATAAAGGTTTGTGACCCTGCAATTGGGTCTGGGGCATTTCCAGTGGGAATGCTACACGAGATTGTTGCTGCACGTCGGGCACTTGCCGTGGTGCGGCTTGCGCAGCTGCCTACAGATTTAGGCTATCAATTGAAGCGTCATGCTATTCAAAACTCGCTTTATGGGGTTGATCGTGAAGTAGGAGCTGTTGAAATTGCGAAGCTACGCTTGTGGCTATCGCTCATTGTAGAAGAAGATGACTATCGGGAGCCTCTGCCCAACTTAGGATACAAGATTGTGTGCGGAGACAGTGTGAGTGGTGGTGTGAGTACGCATACATTGTTGAATGAAGCAGACCGACAACAGTTGCGACAACTCAAACGTGACTATTTTGTCGTTACTAGCCCACAACGCAAGGTGAATCTGCAAGCAAGAATTGATGTACTGCTTGACAGATTGATGCCAGATGGCAAATTTGACTTTGGTGCCTACTTTGATGAGATATGGCTTGCTGGGCGTAACGGCTTTGATGTGGTTATTGGTAACCCTCCTTATGTGCGACATGAACTCATACGCCGCCTAAAGCCAGATCTGAAAAAGAATTTCCCAACAATATATGCAGGAACTGCCGATTTGTATGTCTATTTTTACGCGCGAGGTTTGGAGTTGTTGCGCGAAAATGGAACGCTTGCTTATATCACGAGCAATAAATTTATGCGGGCTGGGTATGGTAAGAAGATCCGAAACTACCTGAGTCATCAGACAGTATTGCAAACGATCATTGACTTTGGCGATTTACCTGTTTTTGATGCAACCGCTTATCCTGTGATTGTAATGCTGCGATCCACTCAACCGACTGGTGGCATGAAGACCAAGGTTCTAACTGTGGACTCATTAGATATACTGACGCAACTTCCATATCAGGTTAAGGAGCTGAGTTGGGAAGTACCTCAAAGCGACTTTTCGAGTAGCAGATGGACACTTGTTCATGAGAATTTGAAAGCATTATTGGAGAAAATGAATGAGATTGGACACCCGCTAGAGCGATATGTTGATGGGCAATTTTACAGAGGCATCGTTACTGGTGCTGACAAAATATTTGTTATTAGTCACCAAATACGCAATGAATTAATTGCTGAAGATCCCACTAGCAAAGAAATTATTCGTCCGTGGCTTCGGGGACGTGATATTCAAAAGTGGGAGATCGCTTACAATGATTGGTTTGTGATCTTCACGCGGCGGGGAATAGACATAGACAAGTATCCAGCTATTAAGAGGTACCTTTCAGGATATCGCACACAGTTGGAGCCAAAGCCTAAAAATTGGCCAAAGCACAAACATTGGGAAGGGCGAAAGACAGGTAGTTATCAATGGTATGAAATTCAGGACAATATCGCATATTATCCTGAACTAGAAAAAACTAAACTTGTCTATCAGAAGTTTCAGGTGGCTCCTAGGTTCGCATTTGATAGAGATGCATATTATGTGAACAGTGCGATCTGGATGCTGATATCCGATGATATTTCTTTACTAGCTATTCTTAACTCTACAGTTGGATGGTTTCTAATTCAAAATTACTGCACTCAAATTCAAAGAGGGTACCAGCTAATTTGGGAGTATTTTAAACATGTTCCAATAGTTGGGGTACATGGCGATTTGAAACTGCTTTTGGAGGGCAAAGTATCTAAGCTGCTTGCACGCCCTTCACTAGAACGTGTTTTGGAACTCGAACGAGAGATAAATGAGCTAGTTTATAAACTCTACCAACTTGAAGCGGATGAAATAGCACTTGTAGAAGAGAATGTTGTTAACGCTACAAGAAAAAACCAGATCGAGAGCGCAACACAGGCAATTAACAAACTGAAAGGGAGGAAATAATGCGAGGTTTAACATTGCCAGTAGATTTATTTCTGAACGAGTGCCCTACATCTCCAGTATATCTAGATGGTAGCGTTTGGGAAATGTTTGTTGATTGGTTAGAGCCAGCTAGCGCAACAGATAATCAACGAATCGCACTTACAACACAGGGAGACCTCAATATCTACATGTTTAAAGCCCAGCTAGACGCAGTAGATGGGCCAGACCGTACACGTGATGCTCGAATCAGAGCAGCAGGGATTCAGATAATCCCCCAGAAGGCAAGAGGACGATTGATGCCTAGTGACGAAGTTTTCCTGGAAGAGGTTCAGCGTATTTATTTTAGAAATGTTCCTGGCGCACGTCGTCAGGCAGAGCTCTTGTTGCTTGCTCGTCGACACTCTAGTCAGCCAGATCGTGCAGTGAAAATTATTTCTCAGCATCGTAGCTTTGAGCGTATTCCAGATGTTGATCTCTACTACCTTTATATACAAGCGTTGATAGGTGAGGCTGAACCGCCAGCGAGCTTTGATTTCTACCAAGACTTCAAGATTCACAGCGCAATTGAGAACGCAACACACAACGACCTCGACAACGCAAATCATGCGATCCCGGTTTTAGCAGCATACGCAGCTTTTGAGATGTTTGTTCAACAGCAAACAGGGCTGGCAACAGATGGGGATTCTTTAATGAATTCGGCTCTCAATCCATTTACACGCCGTAGTCAGCCCGCCTGCAATCGCAACCCACGCGTTCCTAGCATTCAACTCAACCCATTAACCAATACAAGCCCTAGAGGGACGCAGATGAACGAGCAGGAAGGAAATTATCTAATTGCAAGTGGGTTAACAAGAACGGTCCGAAATCCACTATCACATCAAGGTGGATTGCAAAGCCAATATGCGCAAACACGGTTTACAGACAAGAATGCAGTGCTTAAATATTTGACACTATTCAGCTTGCTTTGCGAAAGAGTTGACGAGGGGCAATTGCCATAACAAATACAGAGGTGTTTCATGGAAGAACGACAAATCGATAGCAACTTTCACTCGATTGAAGGAGCAAACACTCCAGAATTGATCCTACAGTTTGATGGCTCACGTTTGAATGTGGAAACGATGCCAATCTACGAACTAGGCGAAGTTTTAATAGCAACTCAACGGATTGTTCATAAGGCTTACTTAGATAATGACAGTCGACCCTTTGGAAGTAAGGTGACGCGACAAGAGCGTAAGGATCTTGCTTTACAGATTTCAAGCCGCAAGAAAGGGTCAGATTGGATTGAGCTTATCCAGTCCCTTGCAAATTACGCGACAACTGATCCGCTTGGTGTGACAGTGGCTGGAACCGTTGTTTCGTCAGCTATTTTGAATGGGGTAAATGCTTTATGGTCGTATGAGAAGCAGAACGTCGTGGAAGTGGTGCAACAGGCTCCAGATCCCCAACAATCGATTGTTTTTAATATCTACGGCTCTGTAGAGTCAATCACAAGTCAATTTAACCGTGATAATGGAATTGAAGGCTGCAATATTATTCTGCCAAACAAAACGGACGATCCGAATTCGGGCGATCAAACTGTACGCTTAGATCGCAGAACGCATGCGTATCTGCGCGAAATAAAGGATGCTTCTATCTCAGGTGCCTATACCGAAATTGTTGGCAAGGTAAAAAGTTACAATGACACGGATTCCAGCATTTCACTTGTGACATCTGACCGTATAGTCTGAGTTTTGATTCAAGATGATGAAGACTATCTCACCTTACGCCGAAACAATTTGCTTAAGGCCGAGTTGAAATGTAACGGACGATACATGGGCAGGATGAGTCAACAGAGGTTGCATTTTCAAGCGGATACAGTTGAACTTGTAACAAAGTCAAATTCTGAACCAAATAACAATACGGAGGGATAAATGTTTTCGGCAATACAACAAAGCAAAATTGAAGTTCGGCCGATGCTTACAGCTTTTCTGAGTGCGCTTGTGCCTAAGAGGCTATTTTCCAAACAGCCTCTTGCCCAGCTTCTCACTCTGGTAATCGAGAAGATAGCGCAGCAACTTACATGCGCTACCAGAGGTCAGCGGGAAACTATTTTTCAAACAACCTCTAAGAGAGTTTAGCAAAAAATGATGCAATTTGATCCGTTTGATTTTGGGCTTAGAGTCGATGGATTTGAAGTGTCAGAATACCAACTATTCCAGAGTAGGATATGTGAATCCTGTGGAATAGTCTATCGTATTGGCGATACTTTGCGCAGAAATCCCTCTTATTTTGTGTCGCCGCATAAATACCGTTTAGGATGTATCAATCATTGCATTGGTTGCTGGCTAGTTGGAATTGAATGGAGAGGGGAGGACTATGTCAATGAATACCCACCAAAATATTATCCATCAATAAAACCTGAAGAT
This sequence comes from Promineifilaceae bacterium (SeqCode), assembly GCA_049614105.1. Classification (GTDB taxonomy): domain Bacteria; phylum Chloroflexota; class Anaerolineae; order Promineifilales; family Promineifilaceae; genus CALECP01. Next base: position 2,196 of record JBMZDF010000098.1, on the reverse strand, counting down.
ATTTCAGCAGGAAGCAATATGGACTTTTACGAACAGTACGCGGCACAAATGTCGGGTGATATATTAAAAGCATATCGGCCGATGCTAGATCTAGGTATGCATCTCGCTGTGATGCCTGTGGGACGATTACAGGTAGCTCAGCCTGTCCGATACCCAGATTGGATTATGTTTTACTCAAAGAGTATGCTTGATTTGAGTCTATTGAACGTCATTCCAAATCGGCAAGAAACGACATCTCATGCTGAATTCAGCTCATTCCTATCAAGGATTACCATCGAAACCCTGAATAATCATGCATTGGTTGTTTTCCCCTGTCCAATCGATTGGGATCAGTTTCGACAATGTGATCATCAATCCCATCTAAACTTGATTCGAAAATTTTCAAGGGCTGTGGATCGGCTTTGTTTCGACTATGTAACTTACCGTTCGGCTAGCTTGTGGGATACGGATAGCTTACCAGCACGTGTTGGTCAAATTAACAGCAACCATATGATGTCTGGCGCATTAATTTACAACGCTCAGTTGCAAGAAGCCCGAATAATAGGAGGAGATGCGTTCCCAACTTACTTTACTCAAGGGTTAGGCTTGAGCTTACGTCAACATGAGTGGGTAGACATGCCTCAGGATGGGGAGATTGGCAACATTGCCAAACATGCGATGTCACTATACACAACTATGTTAAAGATTGGGGATGCAACAACACAATTTGTTCAAGCTATGAGTTTGTTAGAGTTTTTAGCTTACCCAACAGAATACAAGAACTTCAAAAAGGTAAGAACAATAGTTGCAAGATATTTTGCTAAAGAGAGAACAACAGAATATCAAAGAATCCTTGATAGATTCAACACACTAACTGGGGCCAAAAATCCTGTTACAGGTGAGATTATAGGGTATCGGACCCTTATTGTTCATATTGGGGCTTCAATTGAGGATATATTACCCGATCTCCACGATCAATATGCGCTTTTTAATGAGCTTGATAACTATATCCGAATAATACTCGATCATATGATTGCATACTCTACAAAATCCTATGATGAATATACTGAGATTCGTAAAACAGCTTTCGATGGTTAACTAATAAGTGAATTAATAACAGATTGAGAAGTACAAGCAATATTATGGCAAGAATGCGGCAGAGTTTGTTAAAAGAGAGACGAAAGTTGCATTTTCGGCCGAAAACAAACAGCTACTCATTGAAGTACTAACCTCTCTACAAGACATCAGTTGGCCGATGGCCTCTGTTATTCTCTACTAGCATCACGCTGGGCGCCATCCACTGTTTAACTTTGCGTTATTTAGTCGCTTGGCATCAATACACCCCACACTTCACATTTGGTTTCTAGCAGGCCTAAATTGAGAAATGTCGCATGTTAACAGATGAGGTACAAATTAGTATGCATGATTTGGATTGTGCATTACAGGCGTATTCCAAGTTTAATCAGAAATAATCTTGCCACTCCTACCTTCTAATATGAGCACAGTAGGATGCTTGACCACAAATATATATTTAGTGTATACTTTTTCCATGAATTTAAGTCATTTAGTTATAGGAGATAATGGCATGGCATTACAGCCTAACCGCCAAACCCTCGAAACATTGCTTGACTCACTAGTAAATGGCGACCGAAACTCATCAGCTCGAAAACTTTATGTGATGCGTCAGGATCATCTTGACATCATTGATAAGTTGAGAGGTGGGAAGACACGTGTTGCCATGCTTCGATCTATCATTGACGAATGGCGTGATATGAAAATTGAAGAGCTAAAACTAGAGGTCGGGAAATTAGAGAACACGGCTGCATAACAAAATGCCGCTCTCTTTAGAGAAAGCGACATGGACTTGTGTGCCTAGTTTTGTGATAATTCACAAAACATTTACGCACGAACGTTCTAACATCGTTTAGAATGCTGAACATAGTAACCCACGATAGTAACTTTAGACGGTGTCTATCGTGGACATTTTGAATATGGATAACAGCTTCAATCTCTTAAGAGCAGCCCACTTCTGTTATCCAATCGAATCTAACTTTTTCAACCCTTGAAGGGTTGATGCTGTTATCCAATTTCAGAATTAGGGCATTTCAATCCTGAAATGTCCTTACTCTGGGATTCGATAAGTTTCATTCCCTGATGGGTTTGGAGCTAAAGTAAAGCGGAGGGGCATCCACCCCTCACTTAATACTTTGAATAACA
>JBMZDF010000097.1:0-15246 GCA_049614105.1 Promineifilaceae bacterium (SeqCode) | reverse complement strand
TTGAGAACCCACCTGCTGACGGCTCCTCAGTTGCCCACGAATTGATTGAACTAGTTAGTAAAACACCTGTAGAGTAACGTCATATTTCAACAGAGAAGCAGCTATAATCTTTGTTATGCAAACGTTGTTAGCGAAAGTGACCCAGATTGTTGAAAAATGGCCGCACCCTGTGTACTTGGTGGGTGGTGCGGTGCGTGATGTGGTGTTGAATCGGCCGATTCACGATCTAGACTTTGTGACTGGACACAACGCGATTCGGCTTGCCTTTTGGGTAGCTGATAAGCTGCGTGTGCCGGCGTATGTCCTCGATCAAGAACGCGACGTGGGGCGCGTGATGATTGATGAGGAGACATCACTCGACTTTGCCCGTTTCCGAACGGACAACCACACCTTCGGCAAAACGCTGGAAGTCGATTTGCGTGCGCGTGACTTTACGATCAACGCGCTGGCGCAAGAACTCAAAACAGGCAACACAACGATTATCGATCCCACGGGTGGGTTGCAAGATTTGGAGCGGGGTGTTGTGCGGATGGCGTATGCGGAGGCGATCGAGGAAGATCCTGCGCGTGCGCTGCGTGCGCTGCGGATGGCGCTCCAGTTTGGGTTTGAGATGGAGCCTGCAACGTATGCGGCCGTTGAAAAGATGGCGGGGCAACTGTGGCGAATTTCGGCCGAACGGGTGCGCGATGAATTCCTAAAGCTGCTAATGCTCCCCAACCCACATCGTGCAGTTGCGCTATTGCACGACACAGGGCTGCTGCAAGACATTACCCCCGAACTGATTGCCCTTGTCGGCCTGACGCAAAGCCCACCGCACCACGAACCTGTTTTTGAGCACACACAATCTGTTTTGCGCTGGCTCGTTTGGGTGGAATCAACCCTCAGGGAAAACGGGCAAGCGATCCTGCCCCACTTCACACGCTACGAGCAACTGTTCGCCTACATGGACCGTCGCGTAGATGGCGGCTTTTCGGGCTGGCAACTGCTGCGTTTGGCGGGGCTGTTTCACGACATTGGCAAAGCACAGACGCGCACGGTTGAAGAAAGCGGGCGCATTCGTTTTCTAAAGCATGAGAAGGTCGGAGCCGATCTGGTTTATGAGCGGCTCCGGCAGCTCAAGTTTAGCAAAGCGGCCAACGACACCGTGCGCGGGATTGTCAAAGGGCATATGCGCCCCTTCGCGCTTGCCGATCAGTCGCCGATTTCGCGCCGCTCGGTGTATCGTTATTTCAAGGCGACGGGTGGCATTGGGGTTGATATTGCGCTGTTGTCGCTGGCTGACAATTTGGCCAAAGACAACGGTGTACCGTCTGCGCAGGGGGAAACGAAAGAGGCGTGGGAATGGCTTTGTCAGGTGATCGATAAGCTGTTGACAGAAAACTTTGCGAAACCAGAAAAAAGTGTGCGTCCGCCCAAGTTGGTGACGGGGGGGGATGTGATGCAGACGTTGGGGATTGGGCCGGGGAGGGAAATCGGCCGAATTTTAGAAGCAATCACCGAAGCGCAAGCCGCAGGCGAAATCGAAACCCGCGAACAAGCGCTTGATGCAATTCGAGTGTGGAAGCCGTAAGACAGATTTCAGGTTCTTGACTTAAAGATCGAAATCTGTCGTTTGCCCTTCTTCCTGCAACACGCCCGTCACCATAAACACAACGCGCTCGGCGATGTTGACGGTACGATCGCCTACTCGTTCTAAACTGTGTCCAACCCAGAGCAGGTACGTCGCGATTTCAACATAGCTGTCGTCCTGCATCTCTTTAATCGCTTGCGTGTAAAGTTTACGATAGCCGCGATCAATTTTTTCGTCACGAACCATCATTCTACGGGCCAGTTCATCATCCCCAGCTACAAACGCATCGATTGCAAGCGAAATCATCTTCTTGACACGCTTTGCCATTTTTGGCAGCGAGTGTAGCGATACAATTTCGGTCATCGGGGCCATGCGCTCGACAAGTCGGCTGATGCCCGACGCATGATCGCCCATGCGCTCTAGCTCAATCGCAATATGGATCGCCGCGATAACGGTGCGTAGATCGCCTGCGCGTGGTGATTGGGTTGAAAGCGTCAACAGGGCGCTTTCTTCAATTTCATAGCGCAGCGTATTGATGAGAAGGTCGCCAGCAATAATGGTCTGGGCAAGTTCGACGTTGCGCGTTTCAAGCGCGTGCATCGACTGTTCGAGCGCCTGTTCGACCATGCTGCTGAGGCGCACGATGTTGGCTTGTAGTTTGGCTAGCTCTTTATCGAGAACGGAACGTGTTCTGATCATGGGATGTCTCTACTGGAAAAACCAAGTTTTGAGAAAATTTGGCTTTTAGATGATGTGGTCTTGCGTTCGCGGCGCACATTAGCGGCGTAAATTGGCAAATAAGGCGTCTAAATCTTCAAAACTGTGCAAATAGGGTGTGCCGTGACCACAGGCAAACATGGCGGGGGCGAGTGCGGCTAATTTGAGGGCTGATTGTTTGGCGAGAGAATAATCGGCCGAAATAAAGCGCTGACTACATTGCAGCGTTCCGCCAAAACGATTAATTGCATCCCCTGCAAACAAAATACCATGCACAGGACTATAAAAAGAAAAGTGATCGGCGGTATGTCCAGGGGTAGCAATGACCTGCAAACCACCCATCAGAGGCAGCGTTTCCCCATCTGACACCTCAATCACCTTGTCCGTTGTGAGCGGTTGGGTACGCACAAAACGCGGGGCTAGGTTGTCGATATAGCTGCGATTGTGCTTTGGAAACGTCGCGGCACGCACATGCGCAAGCGATTCAGACCCAATTACAACTGTTGCCCCCGTCTGCTTTTGAATGGATTCTAATCCGCTAATGTGATCAACATCCGCATGGGTAATCAAAATATGGGTGATAGCAGAGGCCGCAATGCCCCGTTTTGCTAAATATTTAACGGGGTCAACAAGTCCCCACATACCCGTATCAACCAAAACCCAGCCAGCCGTGTCCTCAAAAAGGAAACCACTGCCTGCATAACTTTTAAGCCAGTGTAAATCACCGAATAGTTGCATAATTGTATTTTAGTAGAGAAATAGCTAAGTTGCGAGATTGCACAGTTAACAATGTGTGTGTTTCAAATGGGTTGGTGACGATAACGTAGACTGAGCTTGCCGAAGTCGCAGTGGCGTGTCACTCAGACTTCGACAGGCTCAGACTTGCTTCGACCCACTTAGGCTTCGACAGGCTCAGGCTTGCTTCGACCCACTCAGGCTTCGACAGGCTCAGCCACCGTTCTTTACTCAGATGAAACATACTCGTTAATAATTTGTCAATGACTTTGATGTTAGCGCGAAACGTGAAAAGGGGAAAGTGAAAGGTGGTCAACATGATATACTTTCCACTTTTCACTTGGGACTTGTAGCTACGCCACTTTATGATATAACCGCAGATTATGGCTATTTTGAGCACAAATGCGCTTGATTTTACAAGCAACAGCGTCTCACAGACAGAGCGTTTAGGGCTGCGTCTGGGGGAACTGATACAGAACGGCGATATCATTTGCCTGCAAGGTGATTTAGGTGCAGGCAAAACCGCAATTGCGCGTGGAATTGGGCGCGGTTGGGGAACGGCGATGCGCGTCACTAGCCCGACATTTACACTCATTAACGAATATCCGCGCCTAAGCGACAAGCTGATTCTCTTTCATCTTGATTTTTATCGTTTAGAAGGCGTTGGTGAGATTATCACCACAGGGATTGAAGATGTGCTTGACAGGCCAGGCGCGTTGATGATTGAATGGCCCGAACGGGTGGAAGATTTTATCCCAGCCGATCGCTTTATCATTTACATGCGTCACGCGACAGAATTTAAGCGTAATTTGCGCTTTGAAGCGACGGGCAAACGCTCACAACAGCTTTTGGCTGAATTTAAACAACGTGCCTTTGGCATCTAACACTTGTTGGCTTATGGCTAACCACATTTCTCTATGATTTTAGCAGTAGACACCGCAACCCGCTGGACAGGCATCGCCCTCCATGATGGGAACCATATTATTGCCGAGCTTGGCTGGCACGCTGTTAATACGCAAACGGTTGAACTTGCGCCCACCGTGGTTGATTTGTTGCGTAAGACAAATGTCGCCGCAAGCAGTTTGACAGGACTTGCCGTAACGATTGGCCCAGGTTCTTACACAGGGCTGCGCGTGGGCATGGGGTTTGCCAAAGGAATTGCGCTGGCGCATGCTGTGCCGCTGGTTGGCATTGGAACCTTGGACGTGATTGTTTCCGCTTTTGAGAAGCTGGACGGGCCGCTTGTGCCAGTTTGCGCAGCGGGACGTAAACGTATTTGCGCGGCGACCTATCGTTATTACAGCCGTAAAGCGTGGCAGGTTAAGGTCGAACCTGATATTTACACTTGGGACGAGTTGCTGGCGCAGGTGCCAGCAGGCAGCACGATTGTGGGTGAAATTTCGGCCGAAACACGCCGCCAGATCAAACAATCTGACAAAAACCTATCGGTCGCCTCCTCTGCCAACAACGTCCGCCGCGCCGCACAGCTCGCCGAACTTGCCGCACAGCGCATTCGCAAGCGGGATTATGACGATGCGGCAAGCCTTGTGCCGATCTATCTGCGTGAGCCAGGCGGTGGCAAACGGATTGTGAACAAAGCGGCATAAGTGCGCCACAAAATGTTTTTGTGACGCACTTAAATAGGACGGGGATGAAGCCAAATAATCAAACTGATGCAGGTTTTCAATTTCGGCCGATGACGGCCGACGATCTCGATGCTGTTCTGGCAATCGAAACAGCCGTCTACCATTCTCCCTTTAGCAAATCAGGCTATCTCAAAGAATTACAAAACGATGTGGCAACCTATCAGGTGTTGGTGGGGGGGAATTCGGCCGAAATTGTCGGCTACGTCGGCCACTGGCTCGTGCTTGACGAGTGCAGCATCAGCATGGTTGCCGTGCATCCCAACTGGCAAGGACGCGGTCTCGGACGCCGGCTAATGGTCAAAGCATTGACCGATTCAGCCAGCGTCGGCGCTACCTTTGCAACCCTTGAAGTGCGCGATGGCAACCTGCCCGCTATTCACCTCTATGAATCACTAGGATTTGAAATAGTTGGCCGCCGCAAACGCTACTATAAAAAAACGGGGGATGACGCGCTGTTGATGACCTTGGCTGAGCTATCGGTTTAAGTGCGCAACACAGATGAACCAAACACAAAATCGTTTTTATCTGATTATGATTCTCACCTCGCTGGTGATAATTGGTGTGCTTGTTGTGGTGCTTGTGCGCGATCGGGCGCGTGGTGCCGAGATTATGCATGAGTTAACCCGCGTCGCTGGTGCGGTTGATGAGCAGGCGCTAACGCTGACAGCGGTGGCAGGCATCACGCCGTTTCCAACGCTAACCGCAACCCCCGACCATTTGCAAACGGTTCAGATGGAGGCCACCGCCCTGCGTGCGCAGACGATCGATTTGCTTGACGTGGCCCGCAATCAATGGGCTGTGCAGTTTCGCGGCGATTTTGGCGATGATGCCTATGCGTGGAAAACAGACTCAGGCGAGGATCAGTATGCAATCGCGACGCGCAGTCTTGTCGATGGCGCTTATGTTTGGGAAGTGGATGCAAAGCAGGAATTCTTCTGGTTTGAGACGCCTGTTGGGGCTGAGCTAGGTGATTTCTATGTTTCGGCCGAAATTTCCCAAGCCTCCCCATTCGTCGGGGAACAAGGCATTCTTTTCCGCGTAGCCGACAATAGCAACTTTTACTTTTTCTCCCTGTGCGACAGCCCGCAAAAATATCAGGCGGGGCGTCGCGTTGCGGACGAGTGGCTGACGTTGATCGAATGCACCGAACACAAGGCCATTTCCCAAAACGGGAGCAACCAGCTAGAAGTTGTGGGCAAAGACAGTCAATTCTATCTTTCAATTAATGATGAACTGGTTGACGAAATGTTTGATACGAATCATGATTTCGGCCGATTTGGCGTCATCGTCGAGATGGAAGCTGAAGACAACAACACGTTCACCTTTCACAACCTTGAAATCAGAACACCAGAAGAGTAAGTGCGAATGATGAATAAGGAATGACGAAAATCTTTTCTTCATTCACCATTCACCATTCTTCATTTCTTAATCATTTCCCTTTTTTATGGATCGCAACATCACCATTGGCGGCGTCGAATTTAATCTCAAGCTGAGCTTCGTGATCGTCCTCACGACGATCGTGCCGATGCTTGATCATTACAAGCACCGCCTGTTTTCCTACACCGCTTACGATCGGTTTTTCTACTATTTTGTCATTTCGGCCGTGGTCATACTCTTTCTGTTTGGCGACGACATACGCGACTATGGATTTAAGCTAGGCAACTGGCGCGAAGGGCTACTGTGGACGATTGGCGTGTGCCTTGTCATCGGGACATTCCTGTGGTTTTTCGCACGCACGCCAGAGATGCAAGCCTATTACGAAGCCCGTGCGGCCGACAACGTGGGCCGCATTATTTGGTTGACAAGTGTTGAACTGTTTGGCTGGGAGTTTATCTGGCGTGGGTTTTTACTATTTGGGCTGGCGCGTTATTTGGGGCCAGGGCCTGCTATTTTTCTGCAAGCGGTTCCCTTTGCGTTCATGCATCTTGGCAAGCCAGAAATCGAAACGTTATCAACCATCTTGGGTGGCGCAGGCTTTGGTTTTGTCGCCTGGCGCACCCAATCGTTTGTTTACCCGTGGCTGATCCACTGGTTTATGGTTGCCTTCACGATGACGGTTGCGGCGGGATTTCTCGGATAGAGTGACGCCGCCGCAAATTTAGTGCGATTAGTCTAAGGGCTTCAAATCATCCAGAATCCACGGCATCAGTTCCGCAACAGTTGGATGGGTCAGCACGGCGCGACGGAATATTTTGTATGATTGTTTTGCGTACATAAACGGTGTAAACATGTTGATGATTTCATCGCCGCCGACGCCCAAAATCGTTGCGCCCACAAATTCCTCTGTGTCAGCATCGACTAAAATTTTGACAATGCCTGCCGTTTCGTCCTTTTCCTTGGCACGTGAAATGTAGCGCATCGGCCGCGTTGCCATCAAAATATTACGATCGCTGTTCCGCGCCTCTTTCTCACCCATGCCAACCCGTCCCAGTGGTGGGTCGATAAACATGGCGTAGGTCGTGATGCGGTCAGACAGTTTGCGATCATCCGTGCCAGAATAGAAATCCCAGAAAATCTCGCCATCATTAACCGATGTGTGCGTAAATGCGCCCTCGCCATTGATGTCGCCCACGGCAAAGATGTGCGGCACGTTGGTTTGCATGTGGTCGTTGACGGTGATGAATCCGCGTGAGGTGGCTGCGACCCCTGCCGCCTCTAAATTAAGCCGATCGCTGTTGGGAACTCGGCCGATGGCAAGTAATAAATGCGATCCGCTGACCTGTTTCGTTTCGCCATTCTGCTCAAAAAAGACGTTGACCTGCTTGGGGCCATCCTGCGACAGTCGGTTGACACGGGCGTTCAGTTCAACATTGATTCCCTCGCCTGTCAGCACCTCATGCGCGATTTCCGCTACGTCTGCGTCTTCACGAGCCATTAGCTGTGAACTGCTTGCCAAAATTGTGACCTTGCTGCCAAGACGGCGGAAAATCTGCGAGAACTCCATGCCGATGTAGCCGCCACCAACAATGACCAAATGCTCTGGTAGTTCGGTGAGGTTGAGCAATTTGCGATTGTCGAGCCAGTCAACCGTTTCGATTCCAGAAATTGGGACGATGCGTGCGCGGCCGCCTGCGTTAATGACAATCGTTTCGCCGCTAATCACCTCGTCACCGACGCGCACCGTGTTGGCGCTTTCAAAGGTGGCAAATTCACCATAGACATCTACATTGTCCATGCCGCGCAGCCATCCTTCCATACCTTTGCCGCCGCCGTGACGGATTTTGTTGGCTCGGCCGATAACTTTTTCAAAATCAACAGTGACTTCCCCTGTATGGATGCCAAAATCGGGGCCACGACGCGCCATATGTGCAGCACGTGCGCTAGCAACCAGCGTTTTAGTTGGTGTACAGCCATAGTTGACACAGCTCCCACCAAATGCGCCACCTTCTGCGATAGCGACCGATTTGCCCGCTGCAACTAACCGTGGCACAACCGTGCCTGTTGCTTGACCTGTTCCAATCCAGATTACATCGTACTGTTTCATAATGTCCTCGTCCTAAAGCCTATGGGGCTGTGTTTGCGTTGTGTCTGCTGCTTAGAAGCGGTAGCGGTATGATTTCTTACCAAAGAGAACTGGGGAAATAAGCAGAGGGTGTTTTTCATTGTTTATGTCAGGGCGGAGCGTAGGAGCGAGTCAGCTTCTATCTTCTCAAAAACCTGCGAGACACCTTGTTCCACTGCTCTGCGGTGGAACACCCCTCTTGCCGCTCTGCGGCCTATTCTCTGCCAAGAAAAGTTTCCCACAGGCCACATAGCGGCAAGCAAAAACACTCCCATGCGAAGCGTAGGAGCGAGTCAGAAAATTTAGAGTGCAATTGCCGTTTATGTGCTTCCTCTCGCCCCCTTGCACCCCATGCTATAATCGAACTATTGTTTACATCGATACAGAGTTCGCTACGTTTATGACGAAAAAAACGACTACGCCCAGAAAAAAAGCGACGCCAAAGAAAAAGCCAACGACTCGGAAGAAGTCTGCTCCGAAGAAGACAGTGGCGAAGAAAACGGCCGAAACGAAAAAGAAAACCTCAACCCGTGGCGGCAAAAGCACGCGCAGCAAAAGCACACCGCGTAAACCCACCTCAACCCGCACAAATACCAAACGGCGTACCTCCCGCCAAAAGAAAATCCAGCCTGTTTTTGATCCCAGCCGCCACCAAAAAGCGATTATGGCCGGCCTTGGCCTAATTTTTATCATGGCGATTATGGGGCTGAGCTTGCTGTCACCCACACAGGGGCAACTGACACAATTGCTTGCCAACAGTGCTCGTAATGTGTTTGGTTGGGGGGCGATTATACTCCCTGTTGTTTTGGGTTCGACGGGCAGCTATTTGATTTTGTGGGGTATGGAGCAGCCGCCTAAGTTTAATGTTCATCGGTTGATTGGGATAGCGCTGTTTTTCGTTACGTTTGAAGCGCTGGCGACCTTGTTTGTGATTGCTTTAGATAATGGCATCAGCAATGTGTGGTTGGTTGCGCAACAGCAGCGCGGCGGTGGTTATCTGGGGTCGATATTGGCATGGCTTGTTGTGGGTGCAGTTGGCCCGCTAAGCGGTGCGCTTATCTATTTGATTTTGGCTTCTTTGAGCCTGTTTATGGCTTCGGGCGTCTCGCGGGCTGAACTTGGTTTGCGCCTGCGCAAGCTAGCGGAGCGTCCTGAACGAATAGACGCCGATCATTATTATGAGGACGAGGACGAGGAATACAGCATTCCTGTCAACCCTGCCTCTTTGCGTGTCCCTAGACACGTGCCGCCTGTTGAAGATGACCCAGACATCACACCCCAAGCGGTTGAAGAGGATCTTGATCGGGCGAAGGATGTTCGCCGCCGTCATCAACGGCTGCGGGCGGAGCGGCTCAAAAGTGTAAAAGAAGCGCCTGTCAAACGTCCGCGCAAAACGCCTGTGCGTCAGAAGTCCAAGCAAGCTGAACAGCCAGAACCAGAGGTGGTCGCTCCTGCGATGACGCCGAATGTGCGGAGCAAAGGGGAGTGGAATTTACCTGATGTGTCGACGATGTTGGAACTGGGGGTTACGCCTGAATCGGCCGAAGAAACCGTCCAAGAGCAGTGGATGGTCATTGAACAAACGCTAGAAAGCTTTGGCGCTCCCGGCAAAATTGTAGACGTCAATCCTGGCCCGACCGTGACCCAATTTGGGGTTGTTCCACTGTACGTTGAAACGCGCAGCGGCAAGCGCACCAAAGTCAAAGTCAGCAAAATTGCGGGCCTTGCCGATGATTTATCACTGGCGCTTGCTGCCAAAAGTGTCCGCATCGAAGCGCCCGTGCCAGGCAAAGGGTACATCGGTATCGAAGTGCCAAATGCGGCAAAAGTGATCGTCAGCCTACGCGACATTCTCGAAGACACCGCGTTCCAGCGGGTCAAATCGCCCTTGCGCATTGGCTTAGGGCAGGACGTGGCGGGTAATGCGATTGCGGCCGATCTTGCCAAGATGCCCCACTTGCTGGTGGCTGGTGCAACTGGGTCGGGTAAATCGGTGTGCGTCAACAGTATTATCGCATCGCTGTTGCTACACAATTCACCAGACGAATTGCAATTTGTGATGGTTGATCCCAAGCGGGTTGAGCTAACAGGGTACAACGGTATCCCCCATCTGGCTGCGCCTGTGGTCGTTGAAATGGATCGCGTTGTGGGCGTGCTGCAATGGGCGTTGCGCGAGATGGACAGCCGTTATACAGCATTTGCAAACGCAGGCGCACGGAACCTCACAAGCTACAATCGCAAAGTGGAAGCGTCGGGGCAAGACAAGCTGCCCTACATGGTGATTATCATCGACGAGCTAGCTGACTTGATGATGACCGCGCCAGAGGATACGGAGCGTGCGCTGGCTCGTTTGGCGCAGATGGCGCGTGCAACTGGCATTCACATGATTGTGGCAACTCAGCGCCCGTCGGTTGACGTGGTGACGGGGTTGATTAAAGCGAACTTTCCTGCTCGTATCGCGTTTGCCGTTTCTTCTTCAACCGACAGCCGCGTTATTTTAGATTCGGTTGGTGCAGAGCGTTTGTTGGGGATGGGCGACATGCTGTTCCAGAAGCCTGATGCGCCTAGCCCGATGCGTATGCAGGGCTGTTATGTGAGTGATGAGGAACTGAACAAGCTGATTGGCTATTGGAAGACGGCGCGACGCTTCCACCATCATGCATCGGCCGATACGATCCAGAAGCGCGGCCGCAAGCGTTCAAAGCCAAAAGGGGAGCGCCCTGTTGATGCCCAAACGGTTGTTAAACGCAATTCGCGCCCAACCCCGTCTAAAGGCTCAAATCAGATTGCGGAACCTGAGTCGGTGCGTCGGCCGACGCGGGAAAATCGCAAGCCAGCCCAACCCAAAGCGGCTCCCCCACCCGCAGAAGCGGTTCATGAGCAGGTGAATGAGACATTCCAGCAGCCTTTGTGGGAGCATCTAATAGAAGAAGAAAAGAAGAAAGACCAACATGTAGACGAGCTATGGGATGACGCTGTAGCATTTGTGCGACAGTCGGGCAAAGCTTCGACGTCAATGCTGCAACGCCGTTTCCGAATTGGCTACACGCGCAGCGCCCGCATCGTGGACGCGATGGAAGAGGCTGGCATTATTGGCCCGCCAACGGGAACAAGCAAAGCGCGTGAGGTGTTGCCAAAATAAGAAACTATGAATTAGGAAGGATGAAGATTGGATAGAGCGAATGCTCACCCTTTCATCCTTCATCCTTTACCCTTCATCCTTTAAACTATGGCTCATTTAACTGGACAGGAACGTGCCGATTACGTGCAATCGATGTTTGACCGTGTGGCGGCTCGCTATGATTTGATAAACCGCTTGATGACGGCGGGGCAGGATATTGCGTGGCGTAAATATGTGATTGAGAAGGCGGCTGTGCCGAGCGGCGGCCGAATGCTTGATATTGCGACGGGAACGGGTGACATTGCTTATGAAGGCATTGCGCAGGATCCAAGCATTCAGGCGGTGGGGGGCGACTTTTCAATTGGGATGATGCGGGCCGGCAAGCGCGATTATCCTGAGCGGCGGGTGATTCAGTGGACGGGGGCGGACGTGCTCAATTTGCCGTTTCCAGACAGCTATTTTGATGCGTCGGTGTCGGGCTTTTTGATGCGCAATGTGATTGACGTGCCGAGAGCATTTCGTGAACAGATGCGGGTGTTGAAACCTGGCGGACGTTGTGTGGTGTTAGAGTCTAGTCCGCCAAAAAACAATCTGCTCAAGCCATTTATCATGATCCACCTCAACTATATCATCCCGACAATTGGGCAACTGCTCACAGGGCAAGGGGATGCCTACGCCTATCTGCCAGAAAGCACCAAAGGGTTCCGCACCCCCGATGATTTGGCAACGGTGATGCGCAATGAAGGGTTCCTGACGGTCAGTTATAAGCTGTTTATGTTTGGGACGGTGGCGATCCACTTTGGGCGTAAGCCGCTGTAGCAGAAGAAGGAAGAACCCTCACCCCAGCCCTATCCCCTCGGGCTGGTAGATCCGCCGTGCGAGAAATCTAGCCGCACGGGTGGGACGCTGTGGGTCGGTTCCAGCAAAACGTAGCTCTATCATTCCACAGCGTCTCACCCTTCTTTTCTGGGCGAGACGCTGCGGTAGTAAAGGGTTTTTCTTGGCGGGTTGGTTTTCGTAGTGTCCTGCTTTTACTAAGAAAGGCGAGACGCTGCGGTAGTCAGGGATTTTTCTTGGTGGGTTGATTCCCGCAGCGTCCCGCCCTTACTCGTCCCGCCCTTACTGGGGTTGTTTGCTGCTGGTTGATCGGTGGTGGTTACTTTTTTTCCTCGTTTGATTTTTCCCGATTTAGTTTTTGCCAATACTCATAGGGGCCGCCTGATGGATTGATGTCGAGCCGTTCGCGCAGCGGGGCGGGGAGTGTGTTTGGGTTGTCGAGCCAAACGGCGCGGAGGGTTGCCCAATCTCCTTGATCGAACAAGCCTTCGGTTGATAGATTGCGCAAGTCAAGCAACTGCAAGTGAGGTGAGTTAGCCAGCGGGAGGAGGTCGTTCACCTGTGTGTTTCTGAGGTCAAGGAACTGCAAGTGAGGCAAGGTAGCCAGCGGGAGGAGGTCGCTCACCTGTGTGTTGGAGAGGTAAAGCACCTGCAAGTGCTCATAAACCCATAAGACATGATTATCAATACGCCCTAAAGCGACTTCAGTTAAGTGTTGGCTCACAACTTCTACAGTTTGAAACTTTATTTGGACGTTGCGTTTTTTTATTTGAGTTGCAAGCGCATCTTTCAACTTTTGTGTGCTGGGAGGGATAACCATCAGGCTGTGACACTCTAAAGCTAAATGTAGCAGCAACGTTTGTTGTTTGCCTTCCTCAGTTTCCGCACGAGCGCATAACTTTTCAATGAGCTGTTGGCGTGCGAGTGGTGTTTCGGCCGCGCAAGCGACCAAATGCACCGTGTTGCGCCAAGACGGCTGATGCGCTTGCGATACGAGCAGCCCTAAATTGTTCTCACGCAAAATTGCCCGCGCCGCCAAATATTCGAGCAGCGTACGATGCACAAAATCAAACTCATCAGGACTGTATGCCTGTAGCAAATTGCTACGCTCGTGCAGGCGGCACAGAATCGCCTCGCCATTGCGTCGCCCGCGCCCCAACTTCTCGATCGCCATGTTGCGGTCAATCGTTGCCTCCCCGTTGCTCAACATCCAATACGCCAAGCCGCCTAACAACTCACGCAACTCGCGCAGTGTAGCATCAACATAATTTTGTGTATCTACCTCGCGTTCGCGGTCGCGTGCTTCGAGCAGCATCTCGATGCAGTTGTCATACAGTTCCACACGGTCGCGTGGCAGTTGTCCCTTGCGTCGCTGATGCAGGGCGCACACCATTGCACACAATAGCGGGTTGGTCATTAGCTCTTGTAGCTGATTGTGCGGTTCGTTCCATGATTTTTGCAAACGTTTCTCAAATGTTGGCAGCATGCGCTTTTGGGTAGACATCAGATCGCTACGTTCATCTGCCATTGCCCGATGCCAATTATGAATCAAATGTTTGATTTGCTCTGGCGACAGCGATTGCAACTCTAATGGCTTTAATGCCAAACGGCGTAAGCGGGTTGCAACCTGCGGCTGTTGGGCAGTTGCGTTGCGTGTACTGACAACACACACCAGATTAGGGTAGATGGTTAGCAGATTATCGAGCCATACAAATAGCTCATCCCGCTGCTTGTTGCTAATCTCATCTAAACCATCAATCAACAACAATGCTCGATTTTGTTGAAGCTGTTCTGTTGTCCACCCGTCGCGCAGCCGCCCACGCAGTTGGGCATCAAAGCCAGGAACAGCCAGCGGCAATTGATCGATATCGGGCAGCGGGCGGCGGGCAAAGTCACGCAGCCGTACAAAAAACGGCAGTTTGTCGTTCCAAGCAGCCAGCGGCGTCGGTAAATCCTCATTAGCGGCGTGGACAGCTAGCCACTTGAGCAGTGTCGTTTTGCCTGATCCAGCAAGCCCCACGACGAGCAATCGCTCCCCTTGCGCCAACGCCTCTGGTGCTGGCAACACTTTTTCTGTTCGCTGCTGTTTAGCAAAAAAGGTGTGCGCTTCGATTTCGTCTTTTGCTTCAAGCAGCGTGATGGCGTTGAGCGTTGTGTAGGCGACGGTCAGCGGGTGCTCGTAATTTTCGATTTGGCGCACGCCAAACAGGTGCATTTTGTCAAAGCTGCGTCCAATCAACAGCCGATAGTCGCGTTCAAAGGCGGCGTCCGCTTTTTCTGGGTTGTGCCGCTTGCTCGATGCATAAATTGCATTGACCTTCTGCCCGATTTCCTCAACCTTGTCGTTGAGCGTGCTGCTGCGTTGTAGCAACTGTGCCGCCGTGTCGCGTTCAAATTTTGGTAGCTGCTCGGCAAACGCAAAAATACGCTGGCTGGCTTCCTCCAAAACGCGATAAAACAGCACATGATCCATGCTGTGCAGCGAGGCAGGCGGATCAACCCGCAACAGCGCCTGACGGAAGCGCGTTTGGTCGAGGTCACTGGCGAGCAACAGCTTGAGACCATGCTCACCCAGCGATTCGGCAACCGCCTTGGCGATAACCTCCTGCTCCGCCTCGCTAAACTCATCCCCCTCAATGGCAAACACCTTGGCAAGCGATTCGGCCGCCTGTTCGCCAATATTCTCCACAAGCCGCCGCCCGTTTTGCTGCTGCTTGTAATCATCGGTCACGCGGCCGATTAGGCTCGCAAGGTCGGCACTATCGACCAACTGCTCCGCCAGATCGCCGCCCGAAATTTGATCGCGCAACAGAAGCGTCAAAACAGAACGGGCAAGCGTGGGAGCGGCAAATTTAAGAAGGGCAAGAGAGATTGCTGACATCTCTTTAGTTTAACGCAAGGTGGGGAAAAGAGGGAAGAAAGCAGGGCGGGTTGTGGTGACGGTCGCTGCCTATAAAATGCCCGCTCTCTAAATAAATAGGATGCGTTTCAAATAAGCTAGAAGCTTAACGGAGACTGAGCCTGCCGAAGTCGTCATAGCGACCTCACTCAGGCTTCGACACGCTCAGGCTTCGACACGCTCAGGCTTCGACACGCTCAGGCTTCGACACGCTCAGGC
>JBMZDF010000096.1:0-15259 GCA_049614105.1 Promineifilaceae bacterium (SeqCode) | reverse complement strand
CTAAACGGCTGTGGGTTTAAGATGCCCGCATTGCCAACGGCGAAATTGCCACCGCTCACAACATCAAACTGGGTTGGGGGGCGTGCAATGTTATTTTCGCGCACCCAATCGGCCGCATTGTCAGGATACACAACATAGACTTTTTCAAAAACCTGCTCAGCCGGCGTGGCGGCCGTCGCAAGCTGACCCGTCGCGCGGTTAATTTTGAAACGCTGGTACATATTGTCGATGATGCTCGGCTCAGTGCCTTCGACAAAATACTCAGAGACAGTTGGGCAATCAGGGCTAGGCAGCAAGCCATTTAGCTCACAAACCTGCCGCTCGATAACCCCTGGTGGGGCAACCCAGTCAATTTTTGGCTCTCCCTGCAAGGCCCAAGTCATCAGCGCATTCCAGACAGGTGCTGCCCCTTTTGAGCCGGGGACATCGTTCATTTTTGTGTTGTTGGTGTTGCCAATCCAAACGCCTGTGACAAGCTGGGGCGTGAATCCAATCGTCCATGCGTCGCGCCACTCGTTTGTTGTGCCTGTTTTGGCGGCAACGGGACGCGCATCAGATAGCTGGAGCGCGTTGGGACAGCCAAACGCGGGGCAGCGGGCCAACTCATCAGACATCATGTTGTTTATGATAAAGGCAACCTGTGGCGAGACAATCTGGGCGGTTTCTGGCTGACTATATTCGTAAATCGGATTGCCGTTGCGATCCTCGACGCGCAAGATAGAGACGGGATCGAGGGTGCGGAACCCAAAGCGTTGATTTTCGGCCGAAACAGACTGCCCAATCATCCTGCCCCGATTCGCAAACACGCTAAACGCATACACCATATCGATCAGCTTGACCTCACCCCCGCCAAGCGTCAGTGGCAAACCATAATCATTAGCATCCTCAAGCGTCGTGATGCCCATGCGATGCGCCAAACGCACCACCTTATCCACACCCACCCAAGCCATCGCTTCAACCGCAGGCACGTTGTACGAGTTTGCCAACGCCTCACGCATCCGCATCGGGCCGTTAAAGCGGCGGTCATAATTTTGCGGCACGTAAGCGATGCCGTTGTAAGGCGTGCCAAAATCTGTTTCAACATCCAACATCATCGACGCGGCTGTGTAACCTTGCGTCAGGGCGGTTAAAAAGGTGAACGGCTTGAAAGAGGACCCTGGTTGCCGTAACCCGTCCACCGCCACGTTAAAACTGCCGTCAATGGTGCTGTCCCAATAGTTTAAACTGCCCACCATCGCCTTGATTTCGGCCGTGCGCGGATCAAGCATCACAATCGAGGCGTTGTTCACATCACGGTCAACGCCAATGTCGCTGGGTCTTTGGGGTGCAAGGAAGCGCAGCGCCTCGCAGCGTTCTTGCTCATCGGCCGGCAACAGGTTGGTCGTTTGCCCCGATAAGCGTGCCACTTGGGCGCGGGCTACGCATTCTGCCTGCTCCTGCCATTTTAGGTCGAGCGAGGTGTAAACGCGCAGACCACCTCTGGCGACTGAGGTTCGGCCGAATTTGTCTTCCAATTCCTGACGCACATAAAAGGCAAAGTGCGGAGAGATAATGTCAAAGCGTTCTTCAATGCTTGACTTGGTGCTGACATCGGCTGCCTGTGCCTCAATCAGCGTTTCGCGGTCGATATACCCTTCGCGGAACATTTGGTGCAGCACAAGTTCTTGTCGCGCTTTCGCTTGCTCAGGATTGTCGATAGGGTTAAAGGCGGGGGATTGTGGTACAGCGGCCAAGATTGCCGACTCGGCCAGCGTGAGTTGTGAGGCCGTTTTGTCAAAATAAACGCGAGCGGCGGCTTCGATGCCATAGGATAGATTGCCGTAGAAGTTGGTGTTGAGATACCACTCAAGAATTTGCTCTTTCGTGTAGACGCTGGAAATGCGCCCACTAACAACCACTTCCTCAATTTTGCGTCGATAATCATCCAGATCAACGTCTGATCCGACCACACGGCGCTCCTCATCAATCAAATTGTTTTTGACAACCTGCTGGGTGATTGATGAACCACCCTGAACCGCGCCACCCGCAATCACATATTGATAAAAGGCGCGGCCAATCCCCTCGATGTCAAATCCCGAATTGGTCCAGAATGTTTTGTCCTCAATGGAGATTGTCGCATCGATGACATGCTGTGGAATTTGATTGAGTGGAACCCACTGCCGATCGCCGCCTAAGGGGTCGATAATTTCATAGATGAGAACAAGATCGCGTTCGCCATCGTTATCTTCATCATCACCCCAAGCATAAATTTTGGTTGTTTCAAAGGTGGTTTCTGTGTCCTGTCCAATTTTTTCCAGCTCGGTAAAATCGGGCAGGTCAGAGGTGAAGTAGTTGAATACGGCAACTGTGCCGCCAATTCCGCCAGCAACCGCAGTGGTTGTGGCACAGGCCGCCGCAAAAATCAGCAAAAATAGAGTCAAGACAATCCATTTGAATGGATTGCTCTGGTTTTGTCGCCGTACACGCTTGGAGCGTAAAATCCGTGTCTTTCTCACGGCAGACATGTTAGCACTCTTTGACACAGTTTGGCTATTCAGTCAACAAGGCGGTTAGGATCTTTTCACGGAATATTGGGGGAAAGTACGCTTGAGAGGTGTTGAGTCCCGTTATTTCTAGACCGAATTCCGAATCCTGAATACCGTGTTTTCCCTCTGGTGGGTATAGTTGGGGCATGGGAACGATTACGATTGCTTTTCAGACGAATAAGCCGATAAACGCATATGCAGCGCTGGCCGCGCAGGTCGAAGCATATCGCTTTGATGGGATTACCGTTTACAACGACATGCTGTATCAGCCTGCATGGTTGCCGCTGTTTGAGATTGCGCGGGCGACTCAACAGATTCGGATTGGTGTTGCGGCGGTCAATCCGTTTACCTGCCATCCAATCAACATTGCGGGGCAGATCGCGCTGATTGATGAGCTTGCACCTGGGCGCGTTTATCTTGGGTTGGCGCGAGGGGCTTGGCTCGATTATGTGGGCGTTCGGCCGAAAACACCGATTCGAGCGCTGCGCGAGGCGTTTGCAGCAGTGCAACATTTGTTGAGCGGTTCGACTGAAGCATTGATCGGTGACATCTTTCCAATTTCGGGCGGGGATCGGTTGCGTTGGTCTGCTTCGGTTCGGCCGAAAATTCCCTTCCTACTCGGCACGTGGGGTGTCAAAACGATGCAAGCGTGTTTGCCCTATGCCGACGAAATAAAACTAGGCGGCACGGCAAATCCAGACGTTGTTGGCTGGATGCGTGACCAGATGGGCATACAGGCGTCTAAGGGAATAGTTATCGGCGCTGTAACGGTAGTCGATGAAGACGGTGAGGCAGCACGTGCTTTGGCGCGGCGCGAAGTGGCGCTCTATCTGCCCGTTGTGGCAGAGCTTGATCCAACGGTGGTCATTGACCCAGAGCGACTGCAACGTTTGAAAGCGGCGGCGGCAGCATATGAGTTTAAGCAAGCGGCGGCGCTTGTGTCAGACGAACTGCTTGACCGTTTTGCATTCGCAGGAACGCCTGCACAGGTTGCCGAGCAAACAATTAACTTATTTGAGGCGGGGGCCGATCGGGTTGAGTTTGGCACGCCACACGGCATTTCGGCCGAAAAGGGACTCCATTTGCTTGGAACTCAAACCCTCCCGCTGGTTAGGAAAATTCTCAATGGCTGATCCGAAATTTACTTTATATGATCTAGACATCGTGGTTGAAGCGATCGAAGGCAACTGCACCTGTGCAATGAGCGTCGGCGATAGCTTTAGCCTTAAAGGTGGCAAGCTGTCAATGCCCACAGGCGGCAATTTTTGCGTCTATGCGATTCAGGCTGCCCTGCCGCTTTTGCCCGCGAAACAGCGCCAAAATGCACCCGCAGACTGGATGGAAACGGATACCCGCGTGACCTGCCCTGATCCCGCCTGTCGGCTCATCATGCGGATCGATCGGGTTGCCGAACGGCAGTTACACCACGATGATGTTAGCCCAATTCCTTGGGACGAGGTTTCCAACGCATGAAAAGCAGTCTCCAATTCATGAAAACACGTATCCAACGCGAGTTCCAGCTATTTTTTATTGCAATCAGTTTTTTAACCACGCTCCCCGTGCCGTCAACGCCATTTATTGAAGGCGGTTTGGGCAAATCTGGCCGCTGGTTTACGGTAATCGGGGTGATGATTGGTGGCCTTGTGTTTGCGCTGAATCGTCTGCTGATTACCCATGTTGATAGCTGGGTTGTGGCAATTCTGGTGGTTGTGGTGTGGATCTGTTTAACGGGCGGGCTGCATCTAGATGGGTTTGCAGATTGTTGTGACGGGCTGATTGCGTCTGTCCCTGCCGAAAAACGGCTCAGCATCATGAAAGATCCAACCGTTGGAACGTTTGCTGCCTTGGGGCTGATTCTGCTGATAACGCTCAAAATTGCGCTTGTACATGCGCTGTTACCGGCCGAACCAAGTTCCTCCCTGCCTATCATGACCGCCGTTATCGTTTCCCGCTGGCTGATTTTGCCTGTTGCCCTCCAGCCTAGCGCACGCGAGGGGGGGATGGGGGCCGCGTTTGCTGAAACGGTGACCACCGATGTGCTGTTGGTTGCGTTAATTCTGCCCGTGGTGCTGCTCATCTTGGGCGGGACGGCAACCGTTATTGCCATGTTGGTCGCACATTTTTTGACCGTTTGGCTTGTTTCGGTGGTGCATAAACGGATCGGCGGGGTGACGGGCGATGTGTTTGGATTGGTTGTTGAAGTAGCGGAGGTGGTTATTTTGCTCACCTTTGTGCTGACTGGGAGTTATGGCATTGTATGAAGCAGTTTATTTTGATTACGGGTGGTGCGCGTAGCGGCAAAAGCAGCTATGCGGAGCGGCAGGCGGCCGAATTGGGCGAAGATGTCTTGTATGTAGCCTCGGCGCAGGCGTTTGACGATGAGATGCGTCTGCGGATTCGCAATCACCAGAATGATCGGCCCGATCATTGGCACACAATTGAATCGCCAACGGGGGTGGGTGAGGCAATTATGACGAGCGGGCTGACGCCTGAGGTCGTGTTGCTCGATTGTGTGACGCTGCTGGCAACGAATGTGATGCTGTCGTTGCCAGAGCCTTGGAGTTCGGCCGAAATCGATCTCAACCGCGAAATAGATGCCCTGTGGGAAAGTTATCAACAGGGGAACGCAACCTACCTGATTGTGACAAATGAAGTGGGGTTTGGCATTGTGCCTGCAAACAAGATGAGCCGTGTCTACCGTGATCTGCTTGGGCGTGCTAACCAGAGGTTGGCAACATTAGCAGATCATGTCTATCTACTGGTTGCAGGCTTGCCACTAGCCGTAAAGTGAGTGTATAGTGGAGGGTAACAACGTTACCGTTCGCGTAAACGTTCATTTTAGGGATGAATAAATAGAAGTCGGGTGTCCATTTTAGTGTAGCAGTCACTGTTAATGTCCAGCAGATACCCTCATAAGTAAAATCAATCAAAGTAAAGGAGCTCCCCTTTATGTCACTTACCACAGTCGCGATTATTGCATCAGTGTTATGGATCGGCGCATTTATCTTTTACATGCGAACCGCGCAGCATCATAGTCGGATTGAAGCGCAGCTTGATGAGGTGCGAGAAATGCTAGAGGAACGCGAGCGTCTGCACCAGAGGTAAAGTTTTAATGAGTCGAGCGCGATTTTTGCAGTGTGGGCTTGTGTTCACGCTGTTTTTTCTTTTTCCCGCCTGTTCCGTTTTGCCCTTCGCTGAAGAAGAGCAACCCCAATGTTTTGACGATACAGTTTTATTTAGCGATAGTTTTGCCGCCGAAACCGTGTGCGGCTGGGCGCTGTTTAATGGTGGTGAATCGGCCGAAATTATCGACGGCGTTTTACGAATTACCGCCGCAACCAACGGCCTGATTGCTTGGAGCAACCCCGGCTACTCATTCACAGACAGCGAGATGACCGTTCAAACACGCCAGCTAACAGGGCCAAACGACAACGCCTATGGCGTGATTTGCCGTTATCTGGACGATGAAAACTTTTATATCTTTCTGATCAGCGGCGATGGCTACTATGCGATTGGCAAATACCAAACAGGTATCAGCCAAATCCAATACCTCACTGGCGCTGCACCCGATCACTACATTCAGTCAGACGTAATTAGCCAAGGGGCAACGCTCAATCAACTGCGCGTGCGCTGTGTTGGCAACCGCTTGTCGATGTATGCAAACGGAACCTTGCTAACGGAGGTCGAAGACAGTACATTTACGAGTGGCGACATAGGTGTTGCGGCTGGCGTATTTGATGCAGGCCGACTAGTCGTTGAATTCGATAATGTGCAGGTGACAAATCCGTGAAACGAATAGGCTGGCTGTTTTGGATACTATTTTTGCTGGGGTGTGCGCCCTCAACCCTTTTGAGTGACGATTTTTCACAGGACAATCGCGATCGCTGGCGGATCGAGCAAGATTCTTATGGTCGTTCGCTCATTCATGAAGGGAAACTCTTTATCGAGATTAACCAACCGAATACGATTGAGTATGTGACGTTGCGTCAACCCTTACTGGCCGATTTTAATTTATCGGTCGATGCCACGTTGCTGGGTGGCAGTACGACCAGTAGCTATGGGATTCTGTTTAGAAAGCAGGAACTGGGTGGTTTTTATCGCTTTGAAGTTACAGGCAATGGTGATTACATCATTGAGCGACGTGATGCGACAGGGTTGTGGACACGTTTGCTGCCGGAGAATCGCTGGCAAAAATCGGAGTTTATCAACCGTGGCGTTGGCGCGACAAACCGATTGGGCGTCACGGCAAACGGCAACTCTGCCTCTTTTTACGTCAATGGTGAGCTAATCCACAGCATTGAAACCTTTGACCAAACATATGGAACAGGCAACATTGCGCTAGAAGCTGGCTCTTATGCTCAGCCAGGTGTCCAAGTTGCCTTTGACGATCTGGTTATTTTAGAACCACAGTAGTTTTATGCGTGCTGAAATTGTTCAACGTCTGATCGAAATCAATCACATTTTTTATCGTGACTTTGCCACCGAGTTTTCGGGCAGTCGCTACGCTGCATGGGACGGTTTTGCGCCGCTTGCCGCCCATTTGCCAGACCCTTGTTCGCGCTTTTTAGATGTCGGCTGTGGGGAAGGGCGCTTGGGTCGTTATCTGCTGGAGGCGGATCGGGTGCAGGAATATATCGGTGTCGATTTTAGCGAAGGGCTGATCGCGGAAGCGCGGGCGCGAGCTGCCAAGGATACGTTTTTTGTGCGTAACTTGGTGGCCCCTGATGCGCTGGCTGGCTTCGGCCGATTTCAAGGCATCGCCTCCATCGCCGTACTTCATCACATTCCCGGCTATGAAAACCGACTGCGACTTGTGCGTGAAATGGCGGCGCATCTTGAACCAGACGGGCGTCTGATTGTGAGCGGATTCCAGTTTTTGAACAGCGAACGCTTGCGGCGGAAGCTGTTGGATTGGTCGGTTGAGGGGGTCGATTCGGCCGAATTAGAACCCAAAGACTACCTGATGGATTGGAAACGCGGCGGCAATGGCACACGCTACCTGGCCCTCATCGACCACGCCGAAAAAGAAAAACTCGCGCATGATGCAGGGCTAACCATTGTCGATCAATACAGCATGGACGGCAAAGAGGGCAATTTGAACCTCTACACCGTTCTAGCCGCTTCGCCCACCAACGCCTGATCTGCTCGTATAGTCACGTGATTATTTCAGCCCTAACCCTCACGCACCCTGAGCTTGCCGAAGGGTGTCCTGTAGGAAACGTTGGCTTCGGCAGGCTCAGCCGACGTTTTTTGTATCCCTTGTGAACCCTGTGCTCCTAACCCTCACGCACCCTGAGCTTGCCGAAGGGTGTCATGTAGGAGACATTGGCTTCGGCAGGCTCAGCCGACGTTTCTTATATCTCTTATGAATCCTTCACTTCCTAAAAACGGTGTTGCCGTCCTTGGTATTCCTTCAGACGAAAATTCTTCTTACATGCGTGGTCCGCTGCTTGGCCCGCAGCGCATTCGTGAGACGCTGCACTGTGGTTCAGCCAACATGACGGCCGAATTGGGCCATGATTTGGGCGCTGACGAGCGTTGGCAGCACGTGGGCGATCTGGCACTGACGCAGGGCGCAGCGGCGCGTGACGAAATCACAGCGGGTGTTGCGGCGCTGCTGGCGCAGGATGTGCGCGTTTTGTCGCTCGGCGGCGATCATGCGGTCACCTATCCGATTATGCGTGCCTATGGGGAGAAATATCCCGATCTGACCATTGTGCAGTTTGACGCGCACCCCGATCTCTATGACGAACTGGACGGCAATCGGTACGCACACGCTTGTCCGTTTGCCCGCATCATGGAGGGTGGACATGCTAAGCGGCTGATCCAGATCGGGATTCGCACGATGAACCAGCATCAGAAGGCGCAGGCGGAACGTTTTGGCGTCGAGGTGATTGAGCCGTGGAATTTAGATGAGATGCTGCTTGAGCTAGAGGGGCCTGTTTATGTGAGCCTTGATCTAGATGTGCTTGATCCCGCCTATGCGCCGGGCGTGTCGCATCATGAGCCAGGTGGTTTAACGACGCGCCAACTGTTTCACCTGATTCAAACGCTGCCAACCGATCAACTGGTGGGGGCGGATGTGGTTGAACTCAATCCACATCGTGATTTGGTTAACATGACGGCGATGGTGGGGGCAAAGTGTGTGAAGGAACTGCTGGTGCGGATGTTGGTGGATTTTAAGGCGGAGTCCCTTGCTTAATTTTTTATTTCGGCCGAAATCCAATCCCCACCTTCCTCAACCAACTTGCCCTCTTTAACAAGTTCATTCAACAGCGGCGTGATAAACGCACGGGACCCTATCGCGGGGGGACCGACCACACCGATTTGCTGCATCATATGCTCGAAAATCGTTTTGTGGTCGCCGCGCACGCTGTCCCGAACAACCAACTCAAGCACCACTTTCAACTCCTCTCGCGAAACCATCTCCAACTTACGCGACACGTTCGGCATTGCGCGGCGGTTGCGCGGTTGAACTGGTTTAGGTTGAGCCAGCCAAATAAAGTCACCTGTTTGGCGTAGGTTGCCGAATCGTTCTGCAATTTTGACAGCAGTCTGAATCCGTTGCTCAATAAGGTAGCTATGCCCTTTGCGTCCGCCAAGCCGTTGAACACGGCGGGTTAGCTCTTTTGTGTGGATGGGACTCTCAACCGTTACGACCTGCACCACCCAATCTACTTCAATCGCAACCTCACGAAGGATTTCGTCAGAGACCCATTTGGCGTTGAATGTATGATCATAAATTCGCCTTGTTTGTTCTTCTTTGTGAACCGTTCTGCTATCTGGGTCATAAACGTGGTCGAGTCGATAATGGCGCGGCTCGATCTCACTGATTTTGGCTAACTCGCCGCTGTCCCAGACATAGTTCATGTAATGATTGATGTCTTCACGGTCTGACTCAACCCGCAAACTTCCGCTGATCTGAAATTTGCCTGTTAGCGGTAAATAGTACAGTGAACTGCCATACTGTAGGCGATTAGCCCGATTTTCAAACACAAATGCGTTGGCTTTGAAGTCAAAAAACGGTACGAATTGTGAGACACGTATCCCTGTAGACTTCTTCAGATGCCACTGTTTGGGTACTGCATTCAAGTCAATCGGCCGGGGTGCCATTTGATAGGATGGCAGGGGGCGTACAAGCGGTTTTGCGCCCTCGTGGCTGGGGAGGCGTTGGATGGGGGTGATGGGGAGTCGGCCGAAATCATTGACCGACGCGCCACGTTTCGCCGCCTCAATCGCCGCAACCAAACGTTCAAATGCCGCCGCCTCATCTTGCCACCAATTACTCGAATAAAGCCGATAAACAGACCAGCCCAACCCTGTCAGCACCTCACCTTGAATTCGATCGCGATCACGTGTGGCGTCCGCACGATGGCTGTCTGCATCAAATTCGATTGCGAGAATAAATTGCTGCGGGGTGGCGGCGTCGGCAACGGCCAAATCAACCTGCATGGCACGTGATCCAACCCGCTGCGCCACATGATACCCTTGTGCGACAAGCCGCTGTGCTACCAAAGCCTCAAACGGGGCATGCGCCCGCTGCTGAATACTCACCGATTCTTCTAGCTCGCCCGTTTCGGCAAATGCCAAATAGCGTTTGAGCGCCGCCACGCCGACCGAATTGGAGCGATTTAGGTTAATGTCTTCTGCGCGAAAATTGGCGTAGACATCACATTTGCGCCGTGCACGGGTGGTCAACACGTTGAGCCGTCGCTCGCCACCTTTGGCGTTGAGCGGGCCAAAGTTGAGCCGCATTTTGCCATCCTGTCCTTTGCCATACCCCACGCTGATGAGAATGACGTCGCGTTCATCCCCCTGCACGTTTTCCAAATTTTTGACAAAAAATGGCTCTTGTTCGTGTGCGTTGAAGAACGGTTCGCAGCTTGAATCCTCGCGCCGCAACTGTTCGAGCGCGTTTGTGACCGCCTCGCGCTGCGAACGGCTAAAGGTGGCAACGCCGAGCGTCAGGTCGGGCGTTTGTTTGGCGTGACGCATGACCGTTTGTGCGATTGTTTGTGCTTCAATCGGATTGCTGCGCGAGCGTCCGCGTTCGTAAACGCCTTCTGGCACGTGGTGAAAATTGAGGCCGACCTGCTGTTTTGCCCGATCGGGGCTGGGGAAGATAACAAGATTGTGATTGTAGAAAGAGGCGTTGGCGATGGCGATTAGAGATTCGTGACGGCTGCGATAATGCCAGCGCAACATGCGTTCTGGCACGTTTTGAATGAGACAGAGGTCGAGAATACTTTCGGCCGAAAAGCGCCCATTCTCCTCATCAAACCCGATCCCATCCTCCTCACTTTGAGCCTTGTCTTCACCAATCGACTCAAAAAACGAGGTTGGCGGCAGTTGACGACTGTCCCCCACGACAACCATCTGCCGCGCCCGCGCAATGGCCCCTAGCGCCTCAGCCGGACGCACCTGACTTGCCTCATCAAAGACAACGAGATCAAACGTGATGCTCTCGCTGGGCAAATAGGCCGCAATTGCCAGCGGACTCATCATAAACACCTGTTTGATGCGAAATGCCGCCTCGCCAAACGTCTGCATAAATTGGCGGATCGGCAGGGTGGGGCGTTTGTACGCCAGCAGTCGATTCATGCGGCCAACCAGCCCACCCGCCTGATAACGGGGTAATTTGCCCCAGTGGTCTTGGGCAAGTCGTAGGCGATTGTGCTGTAAAAAGGCGCGATCGAGCTGGCGGAACGTTTCGGCCGATTTGTGAGGCGATCCGCCACTCAACAGCGGCCGCTCGATGCGGACATCGTTCAGCAGTTGTGAAATGGCGGCTAGCTCTGCCCAGTCTGTGAGATATTGTGCTGCAAGCGGCCAATTGTGCAGGGCATCAATAATTGGAACGAGGTGGCTGAATTCGGCCGAAAATTGATTCAGGCGCACAATTTCGTTGAGCCGCTCTGGGGTTTTGCTCCATTGGCTTAGTTTAGCGGCCAGTTGGGTGAAGGTTAGATCGGGTTGTTCGGGAAAATCGGCCGAAAACCACAAAATCGCAAGCGACCGTCGGAACGCATCGGCAGACGTTTTAAGCTGTTCATGCAGCGGCCCCAGCGTGGCGGGGTTAGGATCATTCGCGATTAGCTCAAGCTGGGCGTGAGTAAACGCACGATCATAAGCGGTGTTTAGCCAGTAGGTAGCACGTGCCAATTCGTGCCAATGACCTTCGTGCAGACGATCGCCAAACAGACGGGTTAGCTGTTCCCGATGAGGCTCAATCTGTTCCTCAAGCCGCTGAACCTCTAAAATTGTGTCCACAAGGCCTAACTGATCGTCCCATTCGTCAGGCAGTTGACGCTGACATAATCCTGCCAACTCGGTACGTGCGCGACGGTACGCGCCAGACGTGAGACGATTAAACCAGCTTTTGCCGCCCATCAACCCTTGGCGAATGGTCACAACTGGCTGCGCCCACGCTTCGGGCAGCAGCGTTGTTTTGTACTCTTGCCGCAGACGTGCCGCCTGCATCATGCGCTCGATCGCGTCCGCCATTGTCTCGGCATCGGCCGTTTTCCACTCTTGACTATGCACGGCAATCCCGTTTAGCTTGGGCGCGTTAGCCCCTTGCTCCGCAATGTCGAGTAGCGCCTGAATTTGATCGGGGCGTGTTACAGTGGGCGCACGCAGCCGCTCGGTCAACGCATTCGCCGCCTGCTGAACGTCTTGCAGCAGGTCAAGCGTTACCGTGCTTTGTGCTTCAATGTTGGCTAGTTTGTCAGCATCGAGCCGCGTTTGGTGGCGACTGCCGATAAACGGGTGATGTTCAGGTTGCCCCATCGTTTTCCGCAATTGCGTCATGGCGCGAACATTGGGCAACTGCTGACTCAGTACGTCGCTTGCAATCATGCGCCATGCGTCGGCGTCTTGTGTGGGTTGGGCAATATCGCTGAGCTTTTCGCGTAGCTCTAGCTGGCGACCAAACAAATTGTAAGGGCTGGAGAGGGTGGGAATCGGCCGATTAACAGCCTCACTGTACTCGATTAGCGTCGTTTGGGCGTCTTGCAGCGCATCAATTTGTGGAAAACTGAGATCGGTCTGCTCTGTCCCTGCAAAGTAAGCAACCTCGCCCAGCCTTAACGTGCGCCGAATTTCGTCATAGAAATCGCCGCGCGTGGTGCGATGGCTGTGCAGCACCATCGCGCCGTCACCCACACCAACGCTGTCAAGTCGCCGTTTGACCACATCAAGTGCCGCCATTTTTTCCGACACAAACAGCACCGTTTTGCCACGTCCAACGGCATCCGCAATCAGATTGGTAATCGTTTGCGATTTGCCCGTGCCTGGTGGCCCTTGGATCACAAGGTTGCGCCCCGCCCGCACGTCAAGCAACGCCTGCATCTGCGAGCTGTCGGCGTCGAGAACGAGATGACTGTCGGCGATTTTGAGCTGTTTGTCGAGCGGAACGTCGTCATCAACGGTAGACGCTGGCTCTAGAATGCCGTCCGCGTGCAGCAGTCGATTGAGCAGCGGGCTGTCCCGCTTGTCCAAGGCGAGCAAATCATGATAGAGCATGAATTTGCTAAAGGAGAAGAAGCCAAGCGAAATTTCGTTGTGAGCAATCGACCAGCGCGGTTTGTGGGCGATTGTGTCGCGTAGGCGGTTGAAGTAGGCTGGCAGATCGAAAACGTTGTTATCGAGAAATGGGGGCAGGGTGAGGTCAAACGTTTGTTGGAGTTTGGTGCGTAGCGATAAATTTTCGTCGAGATCGACGCCTGTGTAGCGCAGGTGGAAACGGTCGTTGACGTTTTCGCGTTCGAGCGTGACGGGAATGAGCAGCAGCGGAGCGCGACGGCACTTGTCGCTGCTGTCTGATTCATACCAGCGCAACATGCCAAGCGCCAAATACATGACGTTGATGCCGCGATTGTTGATGATGGTGCGGGCGCTGTGTTCGCTGTTGAGCAGTCGTTTTTGCAGGTCGCTGCTGTTGAGCGCGGTTTGCAGTTTGCGGTCGGTGTGTGAATCGGGGGGTTGGGCCAATTCGGCCGAATCCACCCCTTCCTCAACCGCTTCAAACGACATTTTTTTCGTCTGCGTGACCAAAATGTTGTAAATTTCGGCCGAAGCCTCATCCACAACCTGTACGCCACGTGCTTTCAACGGTCGATAGTTGAGAAGCGGGTTGCGCAGCCCTAAATCTAATAATTCGCGTCGCCAGTTTTCTAATATCATCTTACTTCTAGGGTGTCAGGTTTGTAGGTGAATAGGCTCATAGAAAGAATCACCTTGCTACCTTTCTCGTCAATCTAGCACGTGAAGAAGATAACACAAGCTGCGGTCGGTTGCTATTGCTTGCTGTACTTCCCGTCATATGTTAGAGAATGGAGTCTTGCTGGCGGACTAATTTCAAGACAACTTCATCAATTTCCATGCCGCGTGCGTTGGCGTAGCCGCGTTCGGTGTGTGAGATAGTAAAACCACATTTTTGCAGGACGCGCTGGGAGGCGATGTTGTCGGCGGCAATTCGGCCGAAAATCGGCCGAACGGTCACGAGCGCCAGAAACAGTGTGAGCGCCACCGTCGTAATGCCTTTGCCCCAAAACGGCCTGCCAATCCAATAGCCGACCTCTGGAACGCCAAACGCCTCATGCTTTAGAACGTGTCCAACCACCTGACCCTCAAACACAATTGTTTGAAAGAAATTTTGCTCAATCGCCACAACTTTTTGCCAATAGTGGTCAAACGCAGCGCGATCGCTGGGATCGGGCGCGGTGAACGCCGCCATATGCACCGCCTTTTGATCAAGCTGATGCTCAAAGAAGATGGGTAAATCGCTCTGTTCAATATCGCGAAGGTAGATTTGGTCGGAAGGATGAGACATAGATTGTTTTAGAGCACGTGCCACGGTCACTCAATGAGCATGTTGATAAAGTGCAGCACGTTATCGCGCTGGTGGGGTGGATCGCCATAGCACCAGTTCCACAAACCGATGCCGAAATATTTGAAGCCGGGATAGGCGCTGGCGGCATCATAACTGGCGAGAAATTGGCCTTCTGGAATGTTGTGGCCTAGTTCGGCTAGCGCGGCTCGATAAAGTAACGATTCCTCGCGGGTGAAATAGTTGGGCAGATCGAGGTAGAGCGGGCCGTATTGTGCGCCGCCCCAGTCAATGATAAATGTTTTGTGGCCGTCAGTGAATGTGTGGTCGCCGTGCAGATCGGCGTGGATGAGCGTGAGCGCGTCGTCTTGTTGCCACCATGTTTGCATGGCGGTGCGAAAACGGGTTGCGGCGGCTTCGAGGGTTGGGGTGTATTGGGTAAATTCGGCCGAAAAATTCCCACCCGCCTTTGGCCCCCCATGTTCATTTCCATACCCGTCAACAAATCCGCCCCCGTTTAACAACCGATCCCATGCGTTGCGCCAGCAGGCTTGGATGACCCAATTGTCAGTGAATTTAATATCGGCTGGTTTTAGCCAGGGGAGGAGGGGTTTTCGGCCGAAATTGGCAGCATGGATTTCAGCCAGCGCCCATGCCGTTCTCTCAACATTCGTGTGCTGCGGCTGCTTTTGCGCCAGCATTTGGATGCAAAGCGGTGCAGCCTCATCTGTCGTTGTGTCGAGCGCATGAGCAAAAGGAACCGAGACACCCTGATTGCTCAAATGCAAAGTGGTGAGGCGTTCGTGTAACGGTGCGTTCTTGATAATCAGCGCGATGCTGTTCGTAACGCCATCAGCCACGTAGCGGACGTCAAAATAGTGAACATCTGCCCCAGACATACCCT
>JBMZDF010000095.1:0-15307 GCA_049614105.1 Promineifilaceae bacterium (SeqCode) | reverse complement strand
GATCCTGTGGGGTTGACAATATCCCTGCCTAACTTCCTTGTCTCTAGGGGAGGGATCTGATCTTTCCCAAAGGGAATAGATCAAGTGAGGGTTCCCCATGAATTCCCAAAGAACCTCTATTCTAATAAGCACATAGGGTCTTCACTTAGGTGGTTAAGATGGCGATTGGTGCTACAAGGACGGACAATCCTATGACTAGGTGTCGCGCACTTCCGGTTTGCCTGCGGATGGTTATTGCCGCTTGCATGGTGACCATATTTCTTGCAGTCTCTGTATCACGGGTCCATGCCCACGATGGGCAGTTTCACCCCCCTGGCATTGAAGGCCACCCTGATACAGACCCCGATGAAACAGATGAAACAGACGACCATGAACATGCTGAATCAGACGAATATTGGGCCGAGCTTGCCAAAGATTTACCTGCGTTTGATGTAAGCGCGGCACGTGGCCGCATGGCAACTTTGCCAAGCTATATCGGTGGCGAGTGGGGTCCCGTCACCACGTGGCCGCACATTCCTGTTTCGGCCGCCGTCGTGCCAGACGGCAGCATCATGACGTTTGCATCCAACGAACGCAACAGCTTCCCCGGCGGCCGCCCCGAACAAACGTACACAGCGGTCTGGGACCCCAAAACGAACATTATTGAGGAAATTTTCTACGAAGGTCATGACATGTTCTGTGGGCATCCTGTAATGCTCGAAGATGGCCTCATGATGGTCAGCGGTGGACGCAAAATGGGCAATAGCCCGTGGACAAGCACGTTTGACTTCCGCACAGGTTCATGGAGCGCCCAAGAGAATATGAGCTATGGGCGTTGGTATCCAACGTCAGTTGCGCTGCCGGACGGAGGCGTTTTTATTGGAAACGGCTCAGGTGGTCAAAATACGGGTGAGGTCTGGGACCCGGCCGATGGTTGGCGAACGCTGCCTGGTATCAACTTTTCCCCGTTGTCAAACGTGGGCGCACCAGAGGACAGCATGTGGCCTTGGTTTGTCGTGGGGGCCAGCGGGGATGTGGAGCACATTGGCCCACATCACGAAATGCACACCATTTCGACGGCAGGGAATGGATCGATGATTTATTCGGCCGATTTTGACGACACATGGTATCCCAACAGCGGCGCTATCGTCAGCCATGAAGCGGGCAAATTCCTTGTGTACGGTGGGAACGAAAGCTACACAGACAACAGCGCAAGCTACAACGCCAGCGTCGTCGATGTCAACGTCAGCCCGCCAGTTGTGACAGACATCGCGCCTTTGCAACTCAACCGCTTTTACGCAAACCCCGTCATGCTGCCAACAGGCGAGGTACTCGTTGTTGGCGGGAAATCAAACCGTGGACGCTTTGAAGATTCTGGCACCCATTTGGAGCCAGAGGTCTACGATCCCGTTGCCAACACGTGGACGCTGCTCAATCCGATGGACGTGCCGCGTAACTATCATTCGGTCGGTTTGCTGATGCAGGATGGGCGTGTATTTGTCGGTGGCGGTGGCCTTTGCAGTTGCGCGGGCGATCATCAAGATGTGCAGATTTATTCGCCACCCTATCTGTTCAACCCAGATGGCTCTCTCGCCACCCGTCCTAACATCACGGCACACCCTGAGCTAGCAACAACTAATCAAACAATCGACGTGGTCGCAACCGCAGGGATGCAGAAATTTAGCTTTGTGAAGCTGTCTGCAACAACCCACGCGGTCAATACAGACCAACGTTTTCTCGATCTGCCCTTTCTTGAAACGACCAGTGGGCAGTATGAACTCACGCTTGACAGCAACATTAACGTGATGACCCCCGGCTATTGGATGCTGTTTGCAGTTGACGCACAAGGCGTTCCGTCTGAAGCGGTCATGATTCAGATCAAGAACCCCGCACAGCCGCTTGCCAACTTGGCGTTAGGCCAACCAACCGCACAATCTTCGACGTTTGCCAGTACGCTCGATTTTGTTTCTGAGAACGCGGTTGATGGAAATCTGAACGGTCAAAACATCGGTAAATCACTGACGCACACAAACAACGAGGCGGGCGCATGGTGGGAAGTTGATTTAGGGGATGTCCACTTTATCAACACAATGACACTTTGGAATCGCACCGATTGCTGTCAGAATCGCCTCGCAAACTTCCACATTTTTGTTTCTGACGAGCCGTTTGATTCGCAAACGATTGCAGGGACACAGGCGCAAACTGGCGTCGGTGACTTCGCTTTTCCCGGAACGGCAGGACGCCAAACAGACTTTACGATTAACCGCACGGGGCGTTATGTGCGTGTTCAGCTTGTTACAGGCGTTTTGCAGCTAGCCGAAGTGCAAATCTTTGGCGTGACAGCCAATCAAATGCCCGAAGTTGAGTACATCCCGATTCAGGCTAGTCTGCTCGGTAGCAACGTGACCTACGACATTGTTGCCAGCGATCCAGAGGGTGAGCCGCTCAACTATTTTATGACGGGGTTGCCAACGGGTTTGTCGTTTAATGCAAGTGCAGGTCAAATTTCAGGTATTCCACAGGCCGTGGGCGAAAGTACGGTGATGCTGACCGTTTCAGATCAGACGGGCGGTACGACGCAAACCAGCTTCAAATGGTTTGTTGCTGATGCGCCTGAGCTGCTGATTTCGGCCGAATTTGACACCAGCCCCGAAGGTTTCAACTACACCGACGACGCCTATCGCAACACCTCACAACCCGCCTACGCCGTTGGTGCTTACGACGGTGCGGCCGATGAGCTGATTGTCACCCTTGGCGGCGTCAACGGCGGACAAATTCTCAACATGTCTGGCGGCTGGCAGCGCACATTTACGCTTGCCACAGCCACCACCGTTAACTTCAACGTCGATTACAAATTAACGCACGCCGATCAGTTTGAGCCTGACGAATTTTCGCAGGTGTTGGTCAGCGTCAACGGCACGCTGTTGGGGGCCGATGGCAATGATTATGTCGCGCAGATTACGGGCAACGCATCGCCCGGCTCGGACGACACAACAGAGTGGCAACCTTTCCAAACGTCGCTCGCCTTGCCCGCTGGCACGCATACTTTTAGCGTGGGCGGCTACCTGAATAAGAAAACAACGGCCGATGAATTCGCCACCATCCAGCTAACCAGCCTTTCCGTTGTGGCCGAGCCGCCGTCCAATCAAAATCCAGTAATCACGCAGCCCAACAATCAAAGCAGTGTCGATGGGGATGACGTCAGCTTGACGATTGTGGCTAGCGATCCCGATGGGGATGATCTGATTTTCAGCGCGAATAATTTGCCCGCAGGCTTGAACATTGACTCTGTGACGGGCGAAATTAGCGGTCAAGTAACGACGCCTGACACGCATAGCGTCAGTGTGACGGCCGAAGACGGGCTGGGCGGCAGCGACACGGTTGTCTTCAATTGGGTTGTTGTTACAGCCTCATCCATTGTGATTGACCCGCTGCAAACGTCGCCAACGGCGGTCAATACGGTGGCTAATTTTGCGGCGTCTGCCAGTGGCGGCAACGGGTCGCTGACCTATCGCTGGCTATTTGGTGACGGTTCGGCCGAAACCAACCCCTCAGCCTCGCCAAGCGCAACGCACACCTACGCCAGCGCGGGACGCTACAACGCGCAGGTGACGGTCAGCGATGAGAGCGGGCAATCTGTCTCGCTGATTTTCTATCAGGCGATTCATGACGTGTTGACAGTGGATCGGCCAACTATCTCTAGCCAGCTCATTTACGAAACGCGCACAGGCAACGACCGCGTTTGGAATGTGAATCCAGACAACGACACCGTTTCTGTTTTCAATGCTGTCAACCACACGAAATTGGCCGAAATCAGCGTGGGTGCGAATCCGCGTGCGCTTGCAATTGCGCCGGACGGCCGAATATGGGTCACAAATCGCCGCAGCGCCACCATCAGCGTGATTGACCAAAGCAGCTTGACCCTGCTCACCACCTATGCGATGCCCTATGCGTCACAGCCAGGCGGCATCGTCTTTGCCCCCAACGGGTCCGCCGCCTTTGTTACGCTCGAAGCACGAGGCGACGTTATTAAACTGAATCCGACCAATGGGTTAACGCTAGCAACCCTCGACGTGGGCGAAAATCCACGCCATCTGTCAATCAACAGCACCAGCGACAAGCTGTACGTTTCGCGCTTTATCACGCCGCTGTTGCCCGGTGAGGACACGGCAACGGTGGATGTCAGCGCAGACGGCGGCGAGGTGCTGGTTGTCAATCCTGTTGCAATGACTTTTGACAACACCGTTGTGTTGCAGCACAGCAACGAGCCGAACGCAGAAATTTCGGGTAGCGGTGTGCCAAACTATTTGGGTGCGCCTGTGATCGACCCCAGCGGTTTAAGCGCGTGGGTTCCGTCAAAACAGGACAACATCACACAGGGCGCGTTGCGCAACGGGATCGACCTTGATTTTGACCACATGGTGCGCAGCATCGGCTCACAAATTATTCTGTCAACCGAAAGTGAGGATTACTCAAGCCGTGTCGATTTCGACAATGCGGGGGTAGCGAGTGCGGCGGCCTTTGACCAGTACGGGAATTATCTGTTTGTCGCGCTTGAAACAAACCGTGAGGTAGCGGTTGTGGACCCTTATATCGACCAAGAGTTGATGCGTATCGACGTGGCGCATGCGCCGCAGGGGGTTGTGGTTTCGGCCGATAATCAAACCCTCTACGTGCATAACTTTATGTCGCGCTCCGTCAGCGCCATCGACATTTCAACCCTCGTCAACACGGGCGCACTCAGCACCAACCTTGTGGCAACCTACGACGCCGTCGCCAGCGAACAACTTGCCAGCAACGTGCTAACGGGCAAGCAACTTTTCTACGATGCCAAAGACACACGCCTTGCGCAAGATAGCTACATGAGCTGTGCAAGCTGCCACAACGACGGCGACGGCGATGGCCGCGTTTGGGACTTTACCCAGTTTGGCGAAGGGTTACGCAACACAATTTCGCTACAGGGACATGCCAATCAGGGCGTTGTTCACTGGACAGGTAACTTTGACGAGATTCACGACTTTGAAGGCCAGATTCGCGCTTTTGCAGGCGGCACGGGCTTGATGAGCGATAGTAACTTCAACAGTGGGACTGTCTCAGATCCGTTGGGCGATCCCAAAGCAGGCTTGAGCGCTGACCTTGACGCGCTGACCGCTTACGTTTTGTCACTTGACAGCGTGGGTGCAAGTCCTCATCGCCAGTCAAACGGCGCGTTGACAACTGACGGCGTATCTGGGCGCGACATCTTTCTGACGGAAGGTTGCCTCTCTTGCCACAGCGGCGCAGAGTTAACCGACTCGGCTATTGATGTGCGGCACGATATTGGCACAATCAAACCCACGAGCGGCGGTCGTTTAGGCGGCACGCTCGACGGGTTAGACACGCCAACGCTGCGCGGATTGTGGAACAATGCGCCTTATCTGCACGATGGTTCGGCCGAAACGCTAGCCGATGCGGTCAACGCGCACAATGGGGTGGCGCTTTCAACGGCCGAAATGGGCGAATTGGTGGCGTTTTTGCAGCAGCTTGACGCCAATGAACCGACCCCAACGGGTGATTTCACCTGTAACCCTGGGATTCTGCAAGAATGGTGGGACGGCATTCCTGGCGTGCTGGTCAGCGATTTGACAAGCCACCCCGCGTTCCCAACGCAGCCCACAGGCAGCAACATTCTGAGCAGCTTTAGCACCCCTGTCAAAATCAAGAATAGTTACGGCCTGCGTCTGCGCGGGTATTTGGTCGCGCCCGAAACGGGAACCTACACGTTTTGGATGGCAAGCGATGATGAAGGTGAGCTGTGGCTGAGTTCGGATGCAGCGGCGGCTAACGCGACTCAAATTGCCCATGTGTCGCCTTGGGTTCAGCCAGGGAATTATGATCTGTATTCTGCGCAAGAATCGGCCGAAATTAACCTCATCGCAGGCGAACGCTACTACGTCGAAGCACTCATGAAAGAGTGGTGGGGCGGCGACCATCTCAGCGTTGCGTGGGAAACACCCAGCAGCGCCCGCACCGTGATCACCAGCGCCGACCTTTGCACGCTTGAGCTAGCTGGCTCTGCACCTGTGGCGGATCTCGTTGCCGACAACGAAACAGGCACAGTCCCACTCACCGTCAACTTTGACGCGACAGGTTCCAGCGACGCAGATGGCAGCATCGTCACGTATGATTGGACCTTTGGCGATGGCAGCGTCGCAACAGGGGCAACGGTCAGCTACACCTATTTCAACGCTGGCGTTTTTGATGTTGAACTAACCGTCACAGACGACGATGGGCGCACGGATACCGCCACCACCCTGATCACGGCCAACCTTGGTGCAGTATCCTGTGCGGAATCAGGGCTAACCTACGATCGTTTTGACGGCGTCTTTGGCAGCACGCTCGACAAGCTGCTGGACGACCCTCGTTATCCAGACTCACCCACGACCACCGATCTGCTCGTCGATTTTGAAGCGCCTAGCAACGTCGACGATTACTATGGCGCACGCGCCTACGGCTTCATCATGCCGCCCGTCACGGGCGAGTACACCTTCTGGATTGCGAGTGATGACACTAGCTCGCTCCGTCTCAGTAGCGACAGTAACCCCGGCAACGCGGTCGAAATCGCCTATCTGAACGCATGGACACCACAGCAACAGTGGGATTGGTATCCAGAACAAAAATCAGCCACGATTAGCTTAACGGGTGGGGAAACCTACTTTATTGAAGCCTTGATGAAAGAGAACGGCGGTGGCGATAACCTGTCAGTTGCGTGGCAAATTCCTGATGGCGCACGTCAATTGATACCATCGGTTGTGCTTTGCCCAGCAGTTGACAACGGCTCCCCGCCAACCGCCATCATCGGCGGCGTCATTCCTTCATCGGGCGATGCACCACTAAGCGTGATTTTTGACGGCTCAGATTCATTTGACCCTGATGGCCCGCTTGTTAACTATGTGTGGGACTTTGGCGATGGCGGTTCAGGTGGCGGTGCAACCCCTGCGGCAAATATTTACACCACACCAGGAACCTATCTGGCGA
Organism: Promineifilaceae bacterium (SeqCode); assembly: GCA_049614105.1. Lineage (GTDB taxonomy): Bacteria > Chloroflexota > Anaerolineae > Promineifilales > Promineifilaceae > CALECP01. The sequence continues at coordinate 8,311 of JBMZDF010000095.1, read as the reverse complement.
CCCTCACCGTAACGGATGAAGATGGGCGCATGGACACAACCAGCGCGACAGTCTCCGTAACAACGCCCGGCGGCGGCGTGCCCTGCAACACAAACGGCGTGCGTTACGAACGCTGGAACGGCATTTGGAGCGGCAACGTGGCTGACCTGTTGCTCGACCCACGCTATCCTGATAGCCCAGACACAGTTGTCTCGCAAACTAATTTTGTCGTGCCAACCAACGTAGGTGACATCTACGGGGCGCGTATGCGCGGGTATTTGATTGCACCTGAAACGGGGTTGTATACCTTCTGGGTGGCAAGCGATAACGAGGGGCAGCTTTGGCTAAGCACCGACACACTCCCCAGCAACGCGGTTCAGATCGCCCAAACCAATTGGTCGCCTGCACAAGATTGGGACTATATCAGTTCGCAGCAGTCGGTTCAGATTTCGCTGGCGGCGGGACAAGCCTACTATATTGAAGGGCTGCACCAAACAAGCTGGGGTGGAGATTATTACGCAGCGGCATGGCAAACGCCGAACGGTTCGCGTGAACTGATTCCGAGCAGTGTGCTTTGTGAGTTTGAAGTGGCAGGACGCGGCGTGGCGAGTGCATCACGTGCGCTGGGGGATGCGTACACGTTGCCTGTGTTTGCGTCGTCGCTGATTTACAGCACGTTGCCAACAGGCTTGCATCCAGAGGCGATCATGATGCTGACGGCCGACCAGCCGTTGCGGGTTGAGTTGTTTGCGCTGCTTGCTCAGTATGAGCAGATGTTGTTGGTGGATGAGATGATTTCGGCCGAATTCATCACCGATCTAACCGCCGCCTACAACAAAGTCTACGACCAAGCCTCGCCCGAACTACAGGAATGGCTCAACGAGCATTGGACACGCATCAACAGCGAAGACCTAAATAGCCTCAGTTCGCGCGACGCGTGGGTTGTTGTGAACTCGGTTGTACCAAGTAGTGTGGGGCTGAATACTCAAGGTATAGTCCAATCGGCCGAAATTTGGCAAATCGCGCTGCTACTGCTAATAATTTTGACGGTGTTTGTTGTGTATAGGAAACAGAAAATAGTGAAGAAGCCTAATTAGTAATGAGAAGCAAAAAGGGGTGTGCGGTTCTCGCACGCCCCTTCTACGTTTATCGGAATTTTGATCTTTGATTATCTGTTAGTTACGATAGCGCCTCCGCATTGGGATAACGGTCACCATCGACAACATGATGAACAGCAACACAACCACGTTAGAGGTCGTTTGTTGCCCCGCATGTCTAAGCTGGATTGAACTCAGTGTGCCTGATGGCTCAACATAAGCGGTTGCGCTTGTATCAGCTTTACCATCACCGTTCGTATCAGCCTCTAGCGTAATGTCCGCCTCAAAGTCGATTGAAGAACCTGACCACGAGATAGACACGGGTATTTCAGCCGTAGAGTTAGGTGCGATTGTGATCTGACCAACCACATCAGTACCAGCCGCTTGACCATCTAGGCTAATAGAGGATTGAGACGCCCGTCCTCCACTTGCAAATGCAAACAAGTCTGCACGAATCCGATAACCAACCGTGATCGGCACATCGTTACTATTGCGGAATGGGAATCGAATCGTTGGCTTTTGCGCATTGCCTAAAACCACGGCGTCATCCTTACCCTCTAATAGAAGTCCATCCTCTTGAATCGCTAGGTTGCCTTCACAACCGAACTTTGTATTGGCGTCACTAGACACCATTACTTGGTAAGTTCCCGCTTTTGCCGCTGCGAAATCAAGCTTAAGCGGTAGCCGCGCTTTTGATTTACTCGCTACTGCCAAGGCATTAGAGCTGCCATCCATTACAAGGTTCGTCCCTTCAGCATCAAAGACGGCTACCGTGTAGGTATGTTTCTGATCACCTCTGTTGTACACCGTGACCTTGATACCCGTTCGAGTGCTACCTTCACCATAGTTAATTTGTTTTGGCGTCACACAATACTCGGTCCAAGATTTCACGTTACCAAAATCTTGGTCTTCAACGATTGCCGCATCTTCAATTGCTATGGTATATCCTTCGCCATTGGCTGGGGATGTTTGTTTCCAGCCGCGTCTCTGACCTTCACGAACGATGTATTCACCGTCTGGTAAATCGACAAATGCATACTCACCGTTTGCATCCGTTGTAGTTCGTACGTTGCGGCCGTCTGGACCAGTCAACACGATCGGCCAGTTAGCAATCACGGGTTCATTTCTGTCCCAGACGCCGTTGCCGTTCAGATCGTGCCATTTGTGACCATGAATTATCCCTCTACGAGGTGGCAACAGGTAATCTTCTGTTTCACCAAAGCGATACCCATCGACAGGCCCGCGACCGTCTGATCCGGCCGAAGGAGATTCACTTAACATCATCCGCATCCACATGCCGTCTACTTTTACGTTTGTGGCATTAAACGCTGGGGTAGTCAGCAGCGATGATGTACCTGTTGGCAACACCACCATTTGGTCTTGTACTGCCCACTCACGAACAAGGCGTGTTGCACCCTTTGAACTTTGACACTTTATGGTGTCATTCCAATCACCATCCTGATTGAAATCGATCCACACATTGACATACCAATTGTTCATCGAACTGACATTGGTCGCACTGTAGTCAAATTTCATTTCATTACAGATTGGCATCAGCAGCTTTTGTTGCAACGCATCATCAGCTAGATCTCGGTTTGCTAAATCATTTGCTGGATCGATGTTCGTGTTTGGAGCATCTTCATCAGGCAGTTGATCTGCATCTTGCTCCAATGTCACCTGCGCACCTAACCAAGCACCATCACGAGGGTTCTCATGGCGTGGGCCTGGTACAGTGGTGGCTCCAACATAGACAGAAGGGAACATGCCCTGTACGCCCAACGTTGGATAGGCGATCATCGGATGCCCACCTGAGTTGTTGCTATCAGGTGCATCACCAAAATCAGATTGTGCCTCTTCATCACAGCAATAATCAACCACCAAATCGACAAAATCGACGGCTGTATCATCTTGCACCATTACATCCAGATAACGTAACGCACTGAACGATCCCAGCAGATCTTTTGTCCCACCGCCTGTCAATGGCAAAGCACTCAAATCAAGGGTGAGCGTTGCAGGACTGGCCCCGCCAGCAAGCAAGGTCAGCAAGTTGCCCACATTGTAACTCCAGCCGCCACCTGGAACGGCTTGGACAGCCGTGCCGCTGCTATCATACTCAATAAAATTGAGCGAGATAGTGTCGTTGCCTTGCAGCTCGCCCAGTTGGTCGAGTCGGATAATCAGCGTTGCGCCACAAATATGGCGGGTTTCTGAATCGGGAATAATGAAACTCTCGCCGAAGAAACGATTGGCCGAGCTCTCATCGTACTCACCGTCAGTGTGGTATGTGATGTAGTCATCAAGTGCGGGAGAGCGGTGTGTCAGTTCAACATTGCCCGATGCAAAGTTGTCAGCAACTCCGCCATGATACGTTTCCGTTCCTGGCTCGCATTCAATACAGACGGCTTCATCACAGGCCTGATTGTTGGTTGGATCGCTGTCGTTTGGCCCCTCAACTTTGACGCAGTTGGTTGCCACATCCCCATTCCAGCCTTCACCACCCGCATTCGCAGGTGTTGGGACACTAACATCAAATACCACAGGGGTGATGCTAGTCATTGGCAACACCGACCCTGCATATGTACAGGTTACTGTTTCAGGGCTGATTGGTGCGTTGCTTGTACAACTCCAGCCCGTACCTGTAACAGAGGTGCTGTCAAATACCATGCCTGCTGGTAAGGTATCGGAGATCGTGATTGGCCCTTTACAGAAACCATCACCTAGGTTGCTGACGGCAATCGTGTAGCTGCCAGTCCCACCGTATACAAAGGGATCAGGGTCATGCCACTTCTCAACAGATAAATCACAAAGTAGTGGTGGGATAACTTCTACTTTGTCACAACCTTCATTGTTGTCAGGATTCACATCATTGGGTCCATCAACCACCGCACAATTGATGGCGACATCGCCATTCCAACCGTGGCCACCAGCATCCCCTACGTTGGGAACGCTGACATCAAATGTGAGGACATCCAAGCTGGTTGACGCAGGAAGTGGTCCAGGGTGTGTACAAGTGACTGTTTCAGGGTTAGCAGGGGCGTTGCTTGTACAACTCCAGCCTGTGCCTGCTACTGAGCTTGCATCAAATACCATGCCTTCTGGCAAGGTGTCTGTGACAACAATGGGGCCTCGACATGGGCCTGTTCCAACATTGGTAACACCAATATGGTAAGTCCCAACGCCACCATACTCAAATGGACTAGGTGAATGTTCTTTGCCAATTCTTAGGTCGCAAGATAATGGTGGTGAAACAATTATTGCTGTGTCACAAGCTGTGTTGTTACTTGAATCAGCATCGTTTGGCCCATCAACTGTTGCACAATTGGTGACGGAATCACCGTTCCAGCCTTGACCGCCAGCATCTCCTATGTCGGGAATACTGACATCAAATGTGAGTGCGTCTAAACTTGTTGATGCAGGGAGTGGTCCAGGGTGCGTACAAGTAACTGTTTCAGGGTTAGCAGGGGCGCTACTCGTGCAACTCCAGCCTGTACCACTTACTGAGCCAGCATCAAATACGAGGCCTTCTGGTAGGGTATCTGTGACAACGATCGGGCCTTGGCATAGTGCATTACCACTGTTAGTAACACCAATGTGGTAAGTCCCAACGCCACCATACTCAAATTGAGTAGGTGAGTGTTTCTTGCCAATCGTCAGATCACATTCCCCTTGTGGGCGCAACAGATAATCTTCTGTTTCACCATAGCGCCAACCCGTTGCTGGGCCACGTCCGTCTGGGTTGCCGCCAGTGGGGGGGGAGGTCTCAGGGTGACCGTTAATGGGGCTTTTGGTGAGCGTGATACGCATCCATGTCGACTTATCGGCCGAACCCGCCGCCGCTACAAACGCGGGCGTCGCATAGACTACTTGCGCAGACCCTGGCGAAACAGTGATTGCCTGATCCTGCACAGCCCACTCATAGACTGCAAGTACAGATCCAGTGTCTGTCTTGCACCTAAACTGATCATCCCAATCACCATCTTGATTGAAATCAAACCAGACGTTTGTGTGCCATGACGTGAGGGTTGCTGCTGCGTCAGATGATACCGTGTATTTAAACTTTGTCTCACCGCATTGTGGTAGCTGAATTGATGTAGGATTAACGCTATCATCAAACCCGTCGCGATTATTTAAATCATTGGGTGGGTCAATATTTGTCAGCACATCTTCATCTAACGCTGGGTTAATATCTGCTTCATCTTCTAACGAAACCCATTTGCCCAGCCACGCTTGTTCACGTGGGAAATGATGATAAGGACCAATTGGTGTCCCGCTTGGTGAGTCAAACACCGTTGGATAACGGGCGCTGCCTAGCGGGTCGCCAGGATATGCACTCATCTTCATATCGAAATGATTGTAACTAGTCGGTGCATCGCCCAAGTCGCCTTCTGATTCTGGCGGTTCCTCGTCACAGTACAAAATATCAAGATCGATCCAATCAACACCTGTATCGTCCTGAATACGAATGGTTAAATCTCCATCCATTACCATTGACAAAATATTCGCGCCGCCATTCGGCATATCGGTCAAATCAAAGGTAAATGTGCCTGTAGCGTTTGCGCCCCAACCCGAACCGCCAGGCAAATTGGAGATACGACTACTCCAGACGTTTGTACCGTTTTCAAGAAAATGAATTGTGTCGTTAGATGCGAGAGAGCTTCGACCTGCTTTGAGACGAATCGTCATCACGCCACCGATGATACAATCGTGGCTGAGACACTCATCGCCATTTGCAATATCGAATGAATGAGCAAAACATTGATTCTGCGCTGTCACATCAAATTGGCTCAAAGCACCACTGCTACAGCTTGTAAGCCATCCGCCCGCCACATCATTTGGATTGACATAAGTTGGCTCTGGTCCTGTAAATAGATCGTGAGTCCCCGCCGTACAAGAATCGTCAAGCGGATGGTCACACGGCTTTTTGTTGCCAAAATCAATGTTGTTGATTGTTTGGCCCAATACAACTGTCACATCATAGTCAACAGTTGATGGAAAGGTTTGTACCATACCATTGGGGTCTTCGTGGACAGTGTAATCGCCTGGCGGCAAAGATACGCAATACTTGCCGTCTACGTCCGTGGTCGCGGTCGTTGTCATCCCGCTTGAATCAACAATATAGATCGGCCAGCCGCTGATTCCTGACTCACCATCATTGACACTATTGCCATTTTCATCATGGAATTTCAACCCGCAAATTTCGCCAGCGGCAGCTTCCCATAAATAGTCTTCTGTTTCGCCATAATCCCAGCCTGCGGCAGGCCCGCGACCATCGGCCGCTGGGGCAACATCATCGCTCAAACTGATACGGATCCAGCTCTCGTCTGGTGCGCCCTGACTTGGTGGCATAAATACATCAGTTGTGAAGGTGTGATACCCTGGTCCACTCCAACTAATGACTTGATTCTGCACGGCCCATTCTGTACTTGGCCCTTGGAGGCACTTTTGAACTTCACCCCATGTGCCGCTTTTATCCCAGTCAATCCAAACGTTGACGTAGGCATCTGTAGCGGTTGCAGCGGGTAAGACATCCACTGTGAACGTCATTTGTGTTGGCTCACAGGCGGAAAAATGACCGGGCAACAGGAGCCCATCATCAAAGCGATCGCGATCTGGCGCGTCGGTAAACGGATCGATGTTATGAACGCCCCAGTCCGAATCGAAGCCATTGTCTGCTTCTTGCTCCCAACTGATGTCTGGGCCTAAGCTGTACCAAGTTTCAGAATTGTGATGTAATGGCCCAACAGGCATGCTCGTTGCTACATCAAATACGGTTGGATAGTGAGCCATAGTGCCCGCGTAGGCGCTCATTGAGTTCAAGTAATGGTTTGTGCTGTCTGGTGCATCGCCAAGATCGGGGGTTGCCGTGTTCAGGCTTTTGTTGGAGATGTCGAGATCAGTAATTTCAATACGCTTGACCTGTCGTCCTATCAGGTTTACCGTATCGGCAGGTCGCTCGGCCGCTTTTTCGGCCGAAATTGGAGCCGTCCGAATCGTCAGCATATCAACTGGCAGTTCCTTCCCTTCGATTGAAACCATCGCACTTCGCTCTTCTTCAAAAGATACAACGAAAATACACCACTCTTCATAGTAGTAATCTGGCGTGCTAATAACAATTCGATAAGCACCAACCCAAAGACCCCTTAGAAACAACTCCTCAATCGCTCGTTGATCAAACGTCGTAACTTCATCGCCCTTGTGAACCTCAACTGTAAATCCTTTTGCACCCTCCTCCGCATACTTGCTGTTTAGACGCCAACTTTCACCTTCTGAGGTCATAGATAGCATCCCGAAAACTTCAGAGGTGGCATGGTTAGCACTTTCCAGTACGATCCTGGCGTCTGGCGCTTCGCGCGGGTCAAGCCCGTCTAGTTCGATAGACCACTGATTCCCGTCTCGGGCGTCAATGGCGATTCCACTAGAATCTTCTGACACATGGTTATCTAGATAGAGGCGCTCGTCATTTTCCGCCACTTCAAGGGTAGCCGAGCCAAGAGGACATACTGTTGTCCCGCGATAAGATTGACATTCTTCTGCTGCTTCGGCCGAAATCGTCTGACTCATTACAGACGACACTAGCAGTAAACAAATCCAATAAGCCCATTTGGGCAACGAAATTTGCTTCATTTGTTCTCCTCACAATCCATGAGACGCTTTTAACAAGGCGTACTTGGATATATTTGTTTATCGATTGAAATCATGGTCGTAGGAGTGGTAGAATGCCGTTGCCCAACGGAGAGTCGCTTTTGAGGAATGTCCTCAAGGGCGGCTTTTCATTTCTGCCACTGCCATCTGTGAAATTGGCTATCTTTCTACATATGGAACTCCTTTTGTCATTGATTCGTTCTGACGCTATGAATAAATAATTTATCGGCCGATAGCAAATCCATTAACATTTTGTTCTAGGCCACCTCCATCCCAGAATACTGACAATGCACAATCTGAACCTGCATTAAATTTGCACATAAAGATGTCATTTCCATCGCCGGATATAGTCATCGTTGCACTGCCTTCGGCCGTATAGGCCCCATTGGTCGTTAGGTATAAATTACTGATAGTCTTACCCTTTCCCTCCAACCACATCCCCGCAATATCTTCCGAATTGCCATCTGTCAACCCAATTGTGCTGCCGCTAAAACGTGCCTTCCACGCCGTTTGGGAATCTGAAAGCTGTCTAATGTCCTCATCCTCCCAGAGATATAGCGGCTTTTTAATCGTTCCCGCCAAACTTACCACCC
>JBMZDF010000094.1:0-15484 GCA_049614105.1 Promineifilaceae bacterium (SeqCode) | reverse complement strand
TTTGTGGCGTGAGTCGCCGCGAGACCCTTGGCGCATTTCAGTTCAGGCAAATGATCAGGCAAAACAGGTTGGTTTGCCGACGTTAGATGATTTATCACGATTTTTTGAGCAGGAACTTGGGCTGGATTCGGCCGAAAATGACTCTGATAATAATCGGCCGAAATAATAAAATTAGCATCAATGACGAGTAATCAGATTTCTGGTATTCAAAGAGAGGTAACAAAATGTTTGGTTTAAATATTGATCCACGCAATGACAAAGGGGATCCATCCTCGTCAGATTTGTGGCAGCTAGGTTTGAAGCTCGCCCGTTTTCAATATACATACAAATATAGCCCAGCAAGCACGCTTCATTTTTACACTGGGGAAGTCAAAAAGCTGTATAACAATAAGGTACGCTCATTAATTATTATTGACTATGGTTCGCTGGCAACTGTGCAGCCTCACATTAATGATGACGATAGAAAATGGGATAGATATATCTCTGAGCTGGCGAAAGTGGCTAAACAGGTTGCAGGTCAATTTCAACAATACAATCCAGCGTATGAAATTTGGAATGAACCAGACGACAAACATACAACAGGCAACTATCGTCCTCGTTTGAAAGAGGCTGTTTTCGGCCGAATGCTCACAGCCTGTCATGATGCAATCAAAAAAGCCACAAACAACAAGGGGCAAGTGATTGTGGGCGGGCTAGATTCGGGCGACCCTAAATGGTTCCAGACGGTGTTGAACGGGCTAAATGGCTCGATGCCGTTTGACGCAGTCGGCGTTCACCCTTACCACAAGCAGCCTGACCGCAGTGGTTGGTCATGCAAAACAGCCAATACAGGCTATGCTGGCGATCTGCTCGTTCAATACTACAATATGACTCACAAACCAGTGTGGGTTACTGAATGTGGTGTTGGAATAGGCGGAACCGTGGCGTATGAACAGGCACAGGCTGAATACCTAAAGCGCTTTTATCAAGATGTCGAGCAGCATCAGTCACATTATGTTAAAGAGGTTGTTTGGTTTTGTTACTCGGATGCAATGGGGCTGGCAAGTGAGTCGCATCATTGGGGGTTAAAAAGTGGAAATGGTCGTGAGAAACCAGCCTATAAAGCATACCAAGCGTTGCGCAAATGGTAAGTGTTTGGTGCTGAGCGAATAAAAGCTGATGAGTGATTAGGTTGCGACCAAGGGAGACCCCTTGGTCGTTTGCATTCTACCGATGTTTAGGCGATTGACACGCGGCGCAGGCGCAGCGCATTGGTTACGATCACGAGATCGGACGCAATCATGGCGAATGCGGCCATAATCGGGTGTAGCTCGCGCAGCCAGTTGGGAACGCCTGCAAAAGGGGCGAGAATGCCAGCCGCAACGGGGATGAGCAGCACGTTGTAGAAAAATGCCCAGAATAAATTTTGGCGAATGTTCGCCATGGTCGCTTTTGAGAGGCTGATCGCTTTGCTGACAGAGCGTAAATCACCGCGCATGAGAGTCATATCGGCCGATTCCATCGCCACATCCGTCCCTGTTCCAATCGCCATGCCCACATTGGCCTGCACAAGCGCGGGCGCATCGTTGATACCATCCCCCACCATTGCAACAGTATACCCTTCGTTTTGAAGCTGCTTGACATGAGCCGCCTTATCCTGTGGCAACACCTCGGCAAAAACGCGATCAACACCGACCTCGCTGGCAATCGCTTTGGCGGTCGCCTCGTTGTCTCCTGTCATCATGAACACTTGCAAGCCAAGCTTTTGCATCTGCGCGATTGCGTCACGTGACGACGCTTTAACCGTATCGGCAACCGCGATGGCGGCGCTCGCTTGCCCATCGACTGCAAGCCACATGGCCGTTTTAGCCTCATGTTGAAGCTGCTCAACTTGGGTTGCTAACTCATTAAGCTGAACCCCCTCGCGCTGCATCAGGCGTAAATTGCCAAACAGCACTTGATGTCCATCAACCGTTGCAGAAATCCCGTGGCCCGCGATGCTCTCAAACTGGCTGGGATTAGATAAGCGCACATGTTGGCTTGCTGCATATGCCACAATCGCCTCGCCAATTGGGTGCTCCGATCCTTTTTCAGCACTGGCGGCTAGCTTTAGAAGTTGTGTTTTATCAAGAGTAGACTGGTCAGCCACGATAATATCGGTAACAGCTAGCTCGCCTTTGGTAATCGTTCCCGTTTTATCAAGCACAACGGCGGTTAAACTTTGTGTCGTTTGCAGTGCCTCGCTGCTTTTGAACAGGATGCCATTTTCCGCGCCGCGCCCCATGCCGACCATGACGGCAAGCGGTGTGGCAAGCCCCATCGCGCAGGGGCAGGAGATGAGCAACACGGCGGTTAGGCGCAACATCGCTGGTGTGAACGCGCCCGTCACGACGAACCAAATGCCAAAGGTGACCAGTGCAATCACAATCACGATTGGAACGAAAACGTTGGAAATACGATCGGCAAGCTGTTGAATGGGGGCGCGACTGCCTTGGGCGTGTTCAACGAGCTTGATAATCTGCCCAAGGGCGGAATCTCGGCCGATTTTAGTCGCTTCAAAATGCAGCAAGCCTTGTTTGTTGACCGTTGCGCCAATCACCTCATCACCAACCTGCTTGTCAATGGGCAAACTCTCGCCCGTTAACATGCTTTCGTCAACGGCTGAGCGCCCCGATATGACGATGCCGTCTACGGGAATTTTTTCGCCAGGTCGCACTATCACAATGTCGCCACGCATCACTTGGTCAGTTGGAATATCTTGTTCTGTGCCGTCGCGAATAATACGGGCCGTTTTGGCACGTAGCCCAATTAGTTTTTTGATCGCCTCGCTCGTGCGGCCCTTGGCGCGGGCTTCGACCAGCTTGCCGGCCACAATCAAGGTGATAATAGTGGCTGATGTTTCAAAGTAGACATGCCCGCCAAACAAGTTCGGATCGGTCGCAAATGTCTTGGCAAACAGCACGAAAATGCTGTAAACGTAGGCAACGGTTGACCCCATCGCAACCAACACATCCATATTGGCGCTGCCGTTTCGCAACGATTTGTAAGCGCCCACGTAATAATCCCAGCCAACATAAAATTGAACAGGGGTTGCTAGCAGAAAGAACACCCAGTTGACCCAAACCGCATGTGACCAGTGGCCGATAAGGCTAAAATCGCGACTCATGCTCCAGATAAAGAGCGGAAGCGTGAGCAATGCGCCAATCGTTAGACGACGCATTTGGTGGTTGACCTCGTTTTCACGAGCGGCCGCTTCGACATCTTCAACCGCTTGATCGCCCGTTGCCTGTGCGACATCAAACCCCGCTTTGCGAATCGTGCTGATCATTTCGCCTTGTGAAATAGCTCCGACGGCATATTCAACATCGGCACGCTCTGTTGCCAAATTGACGTTGGCATTTAACACGCCATCCAGCTTGCGTAATTTGCGTTGGATGGTGTTCGAGCAGTTGATGCAGTCCATGCCGATGATGCTGAATTCGGCCGAAACGGTCGCCACCTCAAACCCAGCTTTTTCAATTCGCGCAATCACATCTTGCGGCTGCGCCACCGCTGGATCAAATGTAATCGTTGCTTTCTCAGTCGCAAAATTGACGCTTGCGTCCGAAACGCCCGTCACTTTTTTCGCGTTACGCTCGACACTGCGCACACAATTTGCACAAGTCATACCGATGATTGGAAGGGTGAGGGTTTTTGTTGTCATGGGAAAGTAAGCCAAGACAATAATTACTAACTATTGGTTATTAGTTAGTAATTATTGTTCCACGAAATTACGCTTTGAAAGTAATAGAGCGTAATAATTCGTTATAATTGAATGAGCTGTTGTGGTGGAAAGCCAATCTCACTGAGTAGAGCATTGATTTCATCCCATGAGGTAGGGGCTGCCCATGCGACGGTGACCTTTTTTGTGTCGATTTCGGCCGAAACAGATGCAACACCTGCCAAGTCGCCTAACTCATCTTCGATTGTGTGAGTGCAGTGCCCACAGCTTATATTGGGTGCGATAAACGTTTTTGTTTCCATGATTTTTAATTAGCCAGCAAACTAGTTGTGTATTCTCTCAAATAGTTCGCTGAGTTATGTTCTAAAGTTTTGACTTTGCCTCGAAAACGGCCGAAATCTCGCTCAGAAGTTGTTTGCGTTCTTCCACATCATTCCCCTGAATCGCGGTTGTGACACAGGTTTGCAGATGTTGGTCAAGAATCAAGGTATTAACCTTGTTAAGCGCAGACTGCACCGCTTGAATTTGCTTCATGATGTCGATGCAATACACATCTTCATTAACCATGCGCTCAATCCCTTTGAGGTGACCAGATGCTGTGGCTATACGTCGGGTGATGCTCTTTTTTGTTGAGTCTTTCATAATTCTATCCCTACCCCCCTGGGGGGGGGTGTGCAAGGAGTGTACAAGATTCTGCGGGAAATGGAATAGGCAATTTCGGCTTGTGGCGGGATCAAATGTAGAATTTAGACTGTGATACTGTGTTTCCATGTGGCGTCGCCAGCAAATTGCGGATAACCCCAATGACTACAACAGATAAACCCTCAGAGCATGTTTTGCAGGCGATTGGCACGAATATGCCGCTACAACCGTTGAGTAGTGAACAGGGACAAAATTATTGGTCTGGCAATTTAGGGTTTAAGCTAGCACAAGATGATGCGGAAACGACATGGATCGCAGCATTTTATCTATACAGCATGGGTGGAATGTTCTCGGATAGATTCGGGCGCATCGGCCGCTGGTTCGCGCGATACAAGCGCGATGCAGCTAAATGTTTTTAACAAAACGCCCACCGAAGGTGAGCGTGATTAGATTACCAACCGTACTGGAGACGAGCAATAAGGCGTTGTGGTAAGCCGTGAGCCGTCATGCGCTGCTGGGTGGCGGCAATATCATAGGGGATCCGTTTATGCTGCCACTCTAGTCTTTCAAGATCGAGAAGGGCATAAGCGGCGCGGGGATCTGAATCGCGTGGCTGTCCAACGCTGCCAGGGTTGATAATGAGCCGCTTTTCGTCTAGTTTAAGCGGCCTCGCATAATCGGCGTGATAGGCGAGCGCCCCATATTCCTCATCTTGTTCAAACACAACAGGATAATGCGTGTGTCCAACTAGGCAATAGGTTGTTTGAAAGTGGTCGAAATTTTCCCACGCGATAAAAGAGTCGGTAATGTATTCCCAGACAGGCTTGCGCGGGCTTCCATGTGAAAGGGTGAACGCCCCTTTGAGATCGTTCGGTTCGATTGGCTCTAAATAAGTGCGGGACTCGTCTGTAAGCGCATTTTGCGTCCACTCGATTGCCCGTCGTGCATCTTGATTGAAGGTAGAAATATCAAGACGCCCTAACGCCGCATAATCATGGTTACCCGTCAGAGTAGTATGTTTATGCTCACGCAATAACGCCACACACTCGTTTGGATCAGGCCCATATCCTATGATGTCACCGAGACACCAGATTTCGTCCCACTGGTCTTTGGCATCTGCTAATACAGCTTCAAATGCAGTTAAGTTGGCATGAATGTCGGAAATTATCAGAATTCGCATGAAGGGTGTCCATTTGCTCGCTTCTGTATCTTACCACGGGAAATAGTAAGAGATGATCTGCAGTTTATAATTTTTTAGATAAGACAATTAATAAAGTAGATTTTTGCGAATTTTTAATCAACAGATTGGTAGCTCATTGTTTTGGTCTAAGCACGATATTGAAATACCAATCTGCTGAAATACTTCTTTCTTAATCAGAGATACTGTTATAGAACGTTCGGACTGCGTCGTTCCATCCACACGACATCACGCCAGCGACCATGATGTTTTGCGACCTTCTCGCGGACGCCAACAACGCGAAAACCATGTTTTTTGTGAATGTGAACGCTGGCCTCATTTTCTGGGAAAATACTGGCGATGATTGTCCATAGACCCGATTGGTCGGCTAGCTGAATGAGGTGGGCAAGTAGAGCCGAGCCGATGCCCATGCCCGATGCAGACTGGGCGACATAAACTGAATCTTCTACAACACCACGATAAACGTCACGTTTTGAAGTGGGCGAGAGGCAGCCCCAGCCAAGCATCGTGCCATCTTCATCAACCGCTTTGAAGACAAAGCCTGCTAGTTTCCCTGCAAACCACGCCTCACCTGATTCGGGAATATGTTCAACGAGGTTAAACGTGGCGTTGTTTGTCAAGATGCCCTCACGATAGATGGCACAAATTTCGGGCCAGTCGGCAATGGTTGTGGGTAGGATGGTGTAAGCAGGCATGAAAAATTAAAGGGTGTGTTTCATTTGAGTAAAGAGCGGTGGCTGAGCCAGTCGAAGCGTGAGTCAGTTGAAGCCTGAGCGACACACCGCTACGACAAGCCACTACGACTTCGACAAGCTCAGTCTACGTTATTGTCACCAATCTATTTGAAACACACCAAAAATTAAGTGAGAAAGGTGACAGGCAAACAAGTATTGCGTGTTGTGGATGCCTGTCTTTAACTGCTTTATTCAACGAGTGCAACAAGACTCCTAAAGAAATGATGGTGGACACGTCTTAGCTGCATAGACCATCCAGTGCGCGGGAATATTTTTGGGAAGCCCGACACAAAGTTGTACTCATCGAATGAATGGCCTGCACCTGTACTATCCCACAGAATATCACCAACTGGAATCCCCATATTTGCAACAAATTTATCGGGATCGTAGCCATTATTTTCGTAAGTATTGCCCCAAATATAGTTGTCCTCTGGGGTTGGCCCGACATCGATTTCAGCCTCTTCATAGGCAACCGTTAGATTAAAAACGCCGATGCCCGTGGTTTTATTGTTTTTGATCGTATTGCCAAAAATTTCTACCTCATCGGCCGCCAAAGACAAAATCCCTGTCCCCGAAGGAACCAACTCGGCCGCCGTGTTTGGCTTGGCAAAGTTGGCAAGATTGTTGTTTTCAATTAGATTATTAAATACCCGCGTGTCTCTCGACACTTTGGAGCTTAACTGTGGAAGCACAACAACAAGAATGCCTAATGAGTTGTTATAAACATGATTGTTATACGCCTGACCGTTAATCGTGTTCTCAAGCTCAATGCCAAGCACGCTGTCGTAGGCAATACTGTCGCGAATGATGACGTTTTTACACTGGCCCGCGTAAATTGCCGCGTCATCAACCCCCATCGCCTCGACACGCTCAACTAAAACGTCGGTGCTCTTGGTTGGGTAAATGCCATAGGTTCCTGTGTTGAATGATTTGATGTCATGAATATGGACGCCAATGACACCTTCAACCAAGAGGGCGGTATCGGTGTAATCGCGAATCTCGAATCCGCTGATCTCAAAATCATTCCCAGAAATGATAAACGCCTCAGACAGCTTCTCCCGACCATCTAAAATAGGATAGTCACCTGCCGCATTTGCCTCGCCACGAATAACAATGTTGTTGGTGTCAAGCCCTATGCGTTCATGGTAAATGCCATACTCAACCACAATCGTGTCGCCAGGTAGCGCCTGATCGGCCACTTTCTGAATGCTGCCGCCGGGGCGCACGCGGAACTCAAACGGGCCGTTTGGCCAACGACGAATGCCCGTTTCTGAGCGAGACGCAAGGCGGGTCACGTTGCTGCGGTCGGGGTTGCCGCGTCGCTCAACCGTTTCTAAACCAGAAAGGGCAACTTCGGGAATGTCTGGGAGGCTGCTTTCATCCGTTAAGCCATGCAGGAAGGCGACAAGGTCTATTTGTTCCTGTTTGCTCATTTCAAAGCCAGCCACAAACGGATCGATGTTTTCTTTCCCGTGCTGTCGTCCGCCGCCGTCTGCATAAAATTGAACCACTTCTTCAAGCGTTTCAAACGAGCCATCGTGCATATAAGGAGCGGTTAGGGCGATATTGCGCAAGGTTGGCACTTTGAACGAGCCAGCAATCCCGTCATCGGTGACGCCTGCGCGACCGAGATCGTTGCTATCCACGCCGATAATTCGGAACGTGTCTTGGGCAAAAGTGGGGGCGGTGTGGCACTCAAAACAGCGGGTTGCACCTGAGCGGAATAGCTCTAAGCCACGGCGTTGGGATGAGGTGAGCGCCTCAAATTCGCCGTTAGCGTATTTGTCGAAGGCGCTGTTGTTGCTGACGATTGTGCGTTGGAAGGCGGCGAGGGCGTCGGTGACATTTTCGGCCGAAAGTGCATCCTCACCATACGCCTCATCAAACAACTCAACATAGGCAGGAATTACCTTTAACTCACGAAGCATCTGCTCAAGATCGGCATCCATCTCGTCAGGATGCGTCAACGGAGTCAGCGCCTGTAGCTCAAGTGAACCATCCTCGCCCGCCCAGCCAAGCGCGTTGGTGTACCCCACATTCCACAGCGTCGGCACGTTGCGATTGCTGCGGCTGACGGTCGTTGCCTGTCGGTTGCTAAAGCTGAGATCGGGATGATGGCAAGTGGCGCAAGATTTATCGTTGTTGCCAGAGAGGATGGGGTCGAAGAAAAGTTGACGGCCCAATTCGGCCGAAGCGGCATCTGTATCGCCGCTGAGATCAGGATATTCACGCAGTAGGCCCGAATTAGAGGGCTGCACAGCATCAGACCCAGTTCCCGAATCCTCATCCAAGATAATCGGATCGCGAATAATGGGCTGCGTGGCGGCAAAAGCAGCCGCTGCTGACAATATGCTCACAAGCAGTAAAAAAATGCGCGAAACCCACGCAAACACCTTTCTCATTTTATTCTCCTTCCTTCACTCACTAAGACTCACTAAGAACAGGAATACAATACGTGGGGCGCAAACTGCATGGAAAAACTCAGCTTTGTCTGCCTCATCCCCTTATTTCCTACGCCTATCTTATTTATCAAACGTCAACAGATAGCTGACAACCGCATCTAATTCCTCACCTGTGAGCGTCTTGGCTAGAGTTGACGGCATCACATCCTCAAACCCGTCTACCACCAAATCAGATGGGCGCATAATTGAGTTGTAAATATAGGCGCGGGCATCTTGATTGGGAACACGTTCGCCTGCGCGTGCGACAAGACCAGCCATCGACGGGCCGCGAATGATTGTGTTTGGGGCTGTTGCGTGGCAGATGGCGCAGTTGTCGCTAAACACCTGTTTGCCGATCTGCGCTTCGGCCGAAAGAACAACCACCGTTGGCTCTGGAGGCGCTTCGCCACCACAAGCTATTAGGAACACAAAACACGCCGCAAGGGACAACCAAAGCTGCCAGCGGCGTGCTGCATAGATGATAGAAACCATAAATGACTGAACCCTACTTTAGGGGCCGCGTCGGTCTAAAATCGGTGTGTAGAATGCCTTTGAGCCGCCAGGTTCTGAGCAACCTTCCAAGGGCAGTACAGGGATCGGGCGTTTGCCCTCGTCATCAAACTTGTAGCCACCTTCAAAATGTTTGCAGACGGGGCAAGCGTTACGCGGAACGATGATCCGAACGCCTGTCGCGACCTTGCCATCGCGGATTTTTTCGAGACTTGCTTTGTGTTCTTCGGCAGTATACATAAATAGGATGTGTTGTGTGCGACAAAAGTCGGACACAGTCGTTTAAATCATTCGTTTAGGTTTGAATTGTACGAACGTGGCGGGAAGATGACAAGCATAGATGACTCATTGCGCCTCCTATTGTTGTTGTCATCTATGATTCGCGATTAGGGTTGTTTGTGGAGAAGGTCGATTTCGGCCGAATCGCGCCCATCTTCCAACGGCAAACGCTGCCAAGTTTGCGAATGATATGCGCCAACAGTCGCGTTTGTGTTTGCGGCTGCGTTGAATTGATGCGACACGAATAACAGATCGCCTGCCTGCCAAGAGTGTGCGCCGCTTAGCTGTACATCGCTCTGGCTGACAAGCTCCCCCGCATCGTTGAGCAGATGAATGAACACGCTGCGCGGCTCGCTGATGGGCGCGTTGATTTGCCAAACGGTTGCGATGCTGCACCACTCGTCGGCCTGTGGGCAACGCCCGTGACCAAGTAAGGTGAGCTCGTTGCCCACGTGCAGATTAAGCGGATTTGTGAGGTGTTCGGGTGTCCAGCGCACGCTGTAGACGGTGAAATGTGCTGCTTCGAGGGTGGTGGCGTCCCATTGGGCAAGCTGTGCTTCGAGGGAGGGGGGCAGCGGGAGATTGGGGGTTTTCGGCCGAATCACACGCACCTGATCCCCCGCAGGCAGCACAACCGCATCGGGCGACGCAAAACGCAAAGGAACACCGTCCTGTCGCATCGCCAAAGTCATCGTCGGCGGGTCCATTGTGTCGGGTGTCCAGCCAATAATTGTTGTCGGCTGCGGAGTTTGCCCATCTAGCCAACGTGCCGCACTTGTTAACGAAGTTTGCCATACAAACGGAACATCTCCGCCGTTCGGCCAAACGGTCTGGATCGCGTGAACGCTTTGTGAACTAGCCCAAATGCAACTTAAGAT
Source organism: Promineifilaceae bacterium (SeqCode) (assembly GCA_049614105.1). Lineage (GTDB taxonomy): Bacteria > Chloroflexota > Anaerolineae > Promineifilales > Promineifilaceae > CALECP01. Next base: position 5,102 of record JBMZDF010000094.1, on the reverse strand, counting down.
CAAGTAACTTATCCACGGAATTTGCCAAAAAGTTGTGGATAACCCTCTGTTTTTTGTGGATATAATGGATAAAGTGTGAATAACTCGTGCAGGAAGCACTCCCAGCAAGGGCAACAGGTTGATCATCCGAATGGTGCTGGGGGCGTCTGTAGTGACCAAACTAGGGATTGTGGCGGTTGCGATCCAAAGTAAACAGAAAAAATCGGCACGTTTTCGCCGCCATAATGCGAGGGCTGCACCACTATAAAACAGGATTGCTACCATTGGCCCAAAGATAGGCATCCCCGACACATTCTGCCGCCATAACGGATCTCCTGACCAGCCCCAGACGCCAAAAACAAGCTTGATATTTTGCCAAATCAATGATAGATCGCCATTGCGTGCAGCCTCTAGCGGCGCATTGATTTCCGTCACGCGAAACTCAGCCGCTGGATTAAACTGTAGATATAGGTAGAGTGGCGCTGAAATCAATGCGTAGATGCCCCAGAACACGCCCCATTGGCGAACTGTCGTCGCCATTTCAAATCGTGATGCAGGAGACGCATTCGATTGAGAATCACGGCCACGGTTTAAGATGATCGAGACTATCATCCAGCCGAAAAAGAAAATGGGAACGACGCGGCTAGCCATGTAGGTGTAGGTAGAGAGGCCAGCGAAAAGGGCGGCGAAGAAAAATGGAGAAAGGCTATCGTCTCTCCTTTTGACCCCTCGCCAAAAGAAGGTGGCGGCTAGCCCTGAGAACACGGGGAGCATCATGGCGCGGAGGGCGAGGCGGCTGTAGAAAATGGGAAAGAAGGTAATGGCGAGGATGGCTGTGGCGATGAGGGCTATCGGTCGATTATAGAGCGTTTTGACCAGCGTATAGCTCACCGCGAGTAGCACAACGCCGAGCAAGGCGGCTGGCAGGCGCAACGCGAGCGCATTATCGCCAATCAGCATCACAAACAGCGTTTGCAAATAATGAAAGCCCGCCTCATGCCCATACGCCTCGCTGAAATAGATGCCGTGATTACCGTTGATAATCGAGCGGTCGATTAGCCAGTTAGCAACCTCATCATGCTCCAGCCCTAATGCGGTTAGCTTAGACAAACGCAGCCACGCACCCAATAGAAGTAAAAACACCAGCCACAAACGGGCTGTGGCTGTGGATAAATCAAGTGGAGAACGTGACGGAGCAGGCATTAATTAAATTCTGTCGGCAGGGACGGATCGGCGTAATGGGCGAAGGCGAGTTCGCGCAAAACGGGGTGTGTGCGCCGAAATGATGTGTTTGCTGGAATTGTATCCTGCGTGTAGAAGGCTGAGCGACCCGTTTCGATACTTGTTTTGGCTTCACCGCCGACCAATTCGCAGAGAAACAGCATATTATAGAGTTCGTTGAAGCGTGGCGGTACGTCAGGCAGGTGATTACGGTTATGGATGGCGATTAGTTTGGTGGCACGGACGACATAGCCTGTTTCTTCCCACACTTCGCGCTCGATGGCCGCACGTGGCCCGTCACCGATGTCGCAGAAACCGCCAGGGAAGGTCCACTTTTTGTTTTCAGCCAGCTCCTCAACCATGAGCACTTCCCCTTTGTCATTGAAAACGGCGGCGCGGCAGCCGATTTTCGGGCAAGGGTAGCCGACTTCTTTGGCGAAGAGGGTGTCTATTTTTTCGGCCGAAAAGTCAGTATGATGCGCGGTGATTTCGGCCGAGATCCGCCGCACTTCCTCAAATCGTTCCTTATCAAAAGGGTCTTGTGCATAAGCGAGACCCGCTTGGGAAATCGCCTGTAACTGTTTAGCAATCTGTAGCCATTGTGGTTCGTTCATATGCCTATTTTTACACAGGCGTCGCGACCATTCCTCAACGATCGCGCAACGTTCTACGCATTTGCTCTAACTGTATAAAGTTTTCTGGGTGGGGGAGGGCGCGAAATAAACTAGAGGGTGTTGAACTCGGCGTGTGTGGTGTCTGCAACGTTTTCGTCAGCATCTGTGCTGTTGATAAGCTGGTTGATGCTTATCGCAAGCGGGCTGCTGTATTGGCTAACCGCCAGTTTGAGCGAAATAATCATGAGGAAGAGGCCAAGTAACTGAAGCATAGTCAGAACTATAGAGCCTTAATCTTACGATACGAACGACTTAATTTTCATTGTAAGGTTTAACGTTTTCTGTAAATGTTATCCATGTGATAAAGCAACGATGCTGGATCAGGATAAAAATCGGTGTCCTCTGGGAGCAAGATCGGCTGTCTGTTCACTTTTTTCAAGTGTTCTAGATTGTTGCCAAATGTGCGGAACTGAGGCGATGTTTTAATCTTGTATTCAATTGAAATCGTGAGCAGCCCCACATCAAAAATCCAATGACACAAGGGACAAAGCGCGATGCCGTTGCGTGGGTCGTCGTTGTGTGAGACAGACCACGGCACAATGTGCGCCCCGAAGTATGTGAGCATGTGCCTAGTTTGTCAGAGCAGGGTGCGTTGCAGGCTGGAAGAAATCGGCGCTGAGATCGGCCGAAGAAGTGTCTAGGATGCTAGGAAGCTGGAGTACTTTGAGTGATGACATAACTATACGCCCCGCGCTTGAACATACGTCGTTTATAACAGTTTTTAACGCTGCAACCAAAAGCTGTCGCTCAATTCAAATGATTCAATTTCACATTAGTCAAAACGATTCTCAATGTGTAATCCCTGTGTAATGTTCGCTGATGGGAACTCTATCTTTTTGCGTTATGATGGTGTGAATTGACAAAGCAGATTAAGGTGTCGGTTTGGATTTTATCTTTCCACTTTCACCTTCCATCCTTATTTTCAAAGGAGCAACCTAATGACTGATAAAGTTATAAAAACAGATGCAGAATGGCGTGCGCAGTTAACTCCCATGCAGTACAAAGTGTCGCGGGAAAAGGGAACGGAACGTGCGTTTACGGGCGAGACATGGAACGAAAAGCGCAAAGGTATGTATTATTGCATTAGCTGTGGCACACCTCTGTTTAGCTCCGACACGAAATATGATTCGGGCTGCGGATGGCCAAGCTTTTATGCGCCGCTTGAAGGTGAAAACAACATTGAGGAGCACGTCGATCGCAGTTTCTTTATGACGCGTACCGAGACGGTCTGCAAGAAATGTGATGGGCATTTGGGTCACGTTTTCCCCGATGGCCCCGCGCCAACTGGGGTACGTTATTGCATTAATTCGGCGTCGATGAAGTTTATTCCGAACGAAGAATAAGTTGTTTGTTTGAGTACGTGCTTGAAATCGGCCGAAAATTTCGGCCGATTTTTTGATCCCAAACCCATAAAAGAACTTGCGTTCTATTTTTATGCCTCTATAATAACCCTACAAACTAAACTCGCAAAAACGCCAAAAACGCCAGTATGTATTTAGCACCATCAGTTATTCAAGAATTAGAAAGATTAGGGACACATAGTGTGGAAAAGCCAGATCCCAAAACTGTCCAAATTGCGTGCGCTTCTGATGCAATCAATCTTGTTGATTCCTATCATTTGCCGCATTTATATATTGATATATGGAAGGAGAATGATCCATCTGAACTAGACAGTTGCAGGTGTATGAATGAGCCTGAGGATTGGAACAATATTTCGTTTATATTTATTTTCTACAATCCAAGGGCGCAATACTTTTTTGTTGCTCGCAACGATGATCCCACGCCGTCAGACCCGTTAATTTTTTATATCGATCATGATGGGTCTGATATAGAGGTACTGGGTTCAGTGGAGAAATTCCCTGATGAGAAGGCGTCAATCGGCCGATTGAGCGACTTACTAGCAGACATAGATGGGCAAGCTAGGGCAAAGTTAAATGGCGATTATTACGCTGAACTGCATTTGGACGCAAGCATTGATGAGTGTCAAGAAGCGTTAAAGCAAATTGCCAAATTTGACATGACCGCTTGCGATCAGATGTCCTATCAACTGTACTTGGCAGCATTCCAAGTTAAAAAGGGTGATTTATCAGCAGCAAAAGCGCATTATGCTGCATTTTTACCGCTGCAAAACTATCCTCTCCGAGAGTCTGAAAAAGAGATGCTGGACGAAATCACCAGCATACTAACCAACAACGCAACATCCCCTATCTGAAACTTATGGCAACCTTGATCAACTATATTGAAATTCCCGTTCTGGATATGACAAAAGCACAGGCGTTTTATGGCGACCTGTTTGGCTGGCAGTTTACCGATTTTGGCCCCGGTTATGCATCATTTGACAACGCTGGAATTGACGGCGGGTTTGATCTGACTGATGCGATTGTGGGCAAAGGAACGCGGGTAATCCTGCACTCGAAAACGTTGGAAGCGGCATATGAGAAGGTAAAAGCATACGGCGCAACGATTACCGCCGAGATTTATAGCTTTCCTGGTGGACGCCGTTTCGAGTTTGATGATCCGTTTGGAAACCCGCTGGCGGTTTGGTCTGATCCAACTAAATAAACCACAGCGCAGCAACGCACAGGGGAGAATGCGATGAAAGATATTAACTATTACGACACGTTTATTCAAGTTGCGCCAGATTCTCCCGTGGAGGTTAGCGCGATTCCAACCTCGAATCGTAAGAAAACGCCTGCCCACATCATTGCATATAAATTGCTGGCAGAAAATCCGTACACGATGACGCAGATGGAGATGCTGTTCGAGGTGCATGCGCGACACAAGGCGATCCCGCAGGAAACGTTAGACGCCAATCGGGATGTACTTTGGGCGCAGTTTTTTGGGAAAAATATGGCCTGCTTCAGAGCCAATGCGCTGCCGAAGAAGTTTGGCTGGGGGGTGCATTTTGACAAGGCAGGCAAGATGAAGCTGGTGGCGATGGAATCGGCCGAATACAAACAGCTTGCCAACTCCAACTGCAAACAACTGCTTGCCATGCGCAGCAGCCGCAAAAAATAGATCTACCCACAAGGCGACTACCATTATAAAGGGGTGTGTTTCATTTGAGTAAAAAGCGGTGGCTGAGCGTGTCGAAGCCAGAGCGACACGCCACTACGACTTCGACACACTGCTACGACTTCGACATGCTGCTACGACTTCGACAAGCTCAGTCTACGCAGGGCAATTGCATTCTAAATTTTCTGACTCGCTCCTACGCTCCGCGTGGGA
>JBMZDF010000093.1:0-15562 GCA_049614105.1 Promineifilaceae bacterium (SeqCode) | reverse complement strand
TACTAAGCAACCCCAAGAAAAGACTATCCCAGAAAGCGGACATTTACCGCCAGAGTATGAGTTTGCATCCCCCCAACGGATGCAAACTTATAATGAGTAATTCAACTGACATCATCGTAGAACATCATAAAGGCCATGAGTCTTTCACCCTTGATGGAAATAAATTAAATATCAACGTTTGTTCATTCTGGTAATGGGGAGCATCGAACTTACTTGATAATGTTGCTCGTGGCGTTGTCGCTGAATATATTGTGGCATGTGCAATTGGTGTTGATGGACGGAAGCGGGAAGAATGGGAGGCTTATGATTTACTGTTAGATAGCAGGATCAAGGTGGAGGTTAAATCAACTGCATATATTCAAAGCTGGAAACAAAAGGAGCTATCAAAACCAAAGTATGGTATTGCTCCAACAAAGCAATGGGATAGAAACACAGGAGCCTAGGTAGGAGAAGAGAAGCGTCAAGCAGATGTCTACATTTTCTGTTTACTAGATCATAAGTGTGGTGCAACGATCGACGTGCTGAATATTAATCAGTGGAAGTTTTTTATTGCACCTACAACAAAACTAAATGCACGCTCGCTTACTCAGAAATCAATTACGCACGGGTCACTGATAAACAATATAAGACCGTTGAAAAGCAGTTTTGATGAACTAGCGGACAAAGTTAGGCAGGCTGTAGGGGTTTCGGCCGAAACAGTAGAACATTTGATTGCCTAACCGTACGTCCCTTGTTTCTCCGCAAATGTAGAAAATCAAAGGGCGGGCGTACAGTTATTTTCGGGCAATGTTAAATTTTTGAGGGAGAAGAAAATTTAAAGGATTTGGTATGGATATGAAGCACCTAAGTGTATGTCCCTTGTTGTCGAGGAAATGTAAAAAACCACAGGGCGGGGATACCCTTATTTTCAAGCAGTGTTATTCACATCAATAGGTGCGATAGCGCCTTCCCTTACTGACCTTGTGAAGTTCAAGAATAGGGTGCGGGTTCGGTCGAATGTCCGTCGATTCAAATTTGATTATGTCACTCATAAAGTCACTTTTTCGGCCGAAGTTACCCAAACCGTGCCCAACTATCCCACGCGCCTGTTATCAGCCTATCAGTTACATCATCAATGGGATGCATCATGCAGCTATCAGATTGCACAACCAAAGGAAGTCCTTCGGCCAAAACTAGCTCAACGGCATGAACTTCTCAGAATGGTATTTAAGATCGGTTAGAAATCGAGCACGATCCGAGATTTGAGCGCTGCCTTAGTTTTGGCCTCGGCCTATAGCTTTTCAGTGACCCTTACATCGCTTTCAATCAATTTAATTAACTCACTGATCTCACCTCACTACCCGATGCTGAACCCAGTTGTTATTAATCTTCATGAGCGAAATGATAGCAGCATCTCGCACACCTGCATCATCAGATTCACAGGTATCAAGCAGCGCAACCAACTCGCCACGTTGAATGTTACGGCTAGCAGGCGGCGTCCCATTCTGTACCTGCTTTAGATCAATTGCTGATGCATACTCATCGGCCGATAGCCCCAATCGCCACACCGCTTTTAGCGTGCCACGCAACGCGGCCAGCATCTGGTTAATCGCTGTAGGCGAATATGGTTTGCTCGTTTTTGACGATTCAACAATGAGCGATGTTAAACGGATGACTTGTGTATGTTGGAAGCGCAGGTTTCCCCAAGGCCAATCAAGCAGGATTGCATCGTCATCCTTGGTCATGATTTGAGCGATATGATTCAATGCGCCGCGCATGGTGCGGCGACTACGCTTGGATTCAAGCGATGCAATGTATACAAGCGCAGGGTTTTGCTCTACCGTGATTTCGGCCGAAATCATGGCCTACTGTTGAGTGGCAATTGACTGGTTCATAGTTCTAAGTTTTTAAACTGCCGTTATCATAATTTAATCACCCGAAATCATTATTCTCTATGGGGATTATACGCTTTTTAGATGCTCCCCACTTTTGTAAGCAATCATAATGTCCCGCAGGAAATGTTGTGTGGCGTCTCAACCACCCAACAGCAAAAAAGACTACTTAAAAATTCTGATCTGTGGTCTTAGCAATGGAGTGCACATTACTAAAGGATAGGCAACATTTAGTTTGCACGATCCACTTATATTCCCTAGTAATTGTTGTTCATTCTAACATCTCAGAAAACAGATGACGTACCAACAACAACATAGGCTTGGTGTAGTTTCCTCACTCGATCACTCTCGCTTCGCACCCATACTAACCAGCGATGGGCAGGATATTCATAACGATTTGAATAGCGTTTCAAAGAACGAATGATGAGACCGATCATATTATCAAATTCAACAAGTGAAGGTGCGGCATTGCCTGAATCGCGATGATTGTCGATCGCTGCCCATAAGCGAGTCTGAACAACGCTTTCTACCTCTGTCCAGAGTTCTTTCCAACGTGCTGGGATTCGATACAAGGTGCTATATACGCCTATTGCTTTGTGCCAGTCTTCTTTGTAAATTTTAACGAATTCGAGATCGTCTGGGGAGTGGATGTCGCGACTATAATATCGAATCTCAATATTGTTCCGCGCTGGGTTTAAGATAGGATGAAAAATGTCCCCCATCGACAGTGGAGCCTCATCTAGCCATAACATTTCTTGATCGGCCCTTTGACTATTGCAAATTGCACAACAAGGAAATAAATTGTGCGGGTGCAAGCAAATTGTTGGATGGGCCGCTTTATGAAAGAAATGCTCAAGCGTTACCTTCGTTATCTTTCCTTTCTTCGGTAATTCCCTTGTAAAACTTCCATCACAGAATGGGCAAACCCGAGCCAAGTTTGGATTGTTGCTCAAATAGCCTTCATAAAGATTAGTGCGTTTGAAAGGTTCATCAATCTGTAGCAGCTTATCAAAAGCATAAAAAATCTCATAAAACAAATTTAGACATTTTCGGCCGAATTTATGTGCATCTGTCCGCATGTCATAAGCAAAACGAAAAGATGGATCGCCTAGCCAGAAATTCTGGTCATGCTCAAAATCTTGTAGTACAGCTTGTTTATCAGAAGCAGGACAAGTCACCAATTCGGCAAGACTGTTGCGAAGCCCAGTGTATCGTTTTTCCATGAGCCAATCAGTAAACACATCGCCTAACGCTGTTCGAAGTGCTGTTTCATTAGCATCTGTGTGATTAGCTGCAAAAACCAACAATTTTTCTTGCCACTCGATTAGATCAAGCAGACGATCTTCGACTTGTTTAATTGGTGGTTTAAGCGGATGGAGCATCTAAAGCCTCCAACCGCTGTAAGATACGGAAATACCACATACCTGGGCCAACCTTGTCTAAGAAATTTTCAAGCTCTTGCCGTTCACCGTTCTCAACAACCGTTTTAAGCAAATCGGCCGCATATTTGCCTGTTGATAACTTCGTATGGAAGACAACGATCATGATTTCGCTAGGATCTGTTCCCAATGTTCGTACGGCAGGTGGGTCGACGCGCGTGAAGCCGTCTGGGCCTTCACTCATCACTTGTACTTGTGCAGCAGCTACGTCTGATAGACCAATGCTGGAGTGCGAGACAATCAGCAAATGGTTCGGATGCCCAGTCATGACGTTATCAATCAATTTGACAATGCGCCGTTTCCAGTAATCATTAAAGTGAACCTCTGGCTCATCGAGTAGAATCAGGCTGTTGTTCGTTTGCAGCATAGCAAGCATTGCCATGCGCCCAAAAAAGCTTTTCTCCCCATCACTCAACCAATCAAATAGCAGCACCCGCGTCGCCTCAACCTCATCATCTTCTGTTTCTACAATATCCCGTTCTAAAAACAGGTTAATTTCTTGCAGCGTCGGTTCGCCTGTTGCAATTGGCTCAGATAATTTATCCAACGCTTCATAAAAATCGAGCGGTGTTGGATAGCCTGCCCAAAGTTGTTTTACGAATTTGCGACGTTTACTAGCCTCGTCGGCCATATCAAATACTAAGAGATGGTCGCTGCCTTGCTGCACGTGCCGTGTTGCGACTCCTTTGATATTTTGAAATAACTCATCATTAGACAAAGCTCTATGTAACCGCAGCTTGAGTGAGAAACCGCATAGTCGCTTGATACGCAGCGAGTTGAGTACCTCAGCCAATAGGCTTGTATCCTCGCCTTCTATACCTACTAGCAAACCCGTTAACGCCATCAGAGGCAGTCGATCCTCGCGCAGCAAAAGTAGAGGGGACTGTATATTTTGCTGCTGTTCAGTGTTGTCCAGTGTTGTCTGATGGCCTGGTAGCTCGGCGATAGCGCGTTGGACGGGGTCGTTGAGCAGGTCGGGATCGGCCGAATTCCACTGCACATCTTGAGTCATCTGCGCCACTAGTGCTTCCCACATCGTTAGCCTACCTGTCGTGTATACCACCACGCGCTTTGGTAAATACGACTGTTGCACCATATCCTGATGTACAGGATGAACCTGCCCATCCTGCCATACTGTCATTTCGGTTTTAGGCACACTGCGCACTACCATCACACGCACTGATCGTTGTTGCAACATCAGTTCATACTCTATACGGTAATTGAACGGTGTTGGTCGATTGGCGTGTAGATCAGTTACGATCTGGGTGAGAGCACGCAGCAGCGTACTTTTGCCCGAACCGTTGAGGCCGACGAGGAAGTCTAGCGCATACGCCCCCATATCAAGCCGCTGTGGACGGTCAAACCGCAGCGTCACGTCACGCAATATTTTGTATTTGTCTATCGTCAACGAGAGCAACTTCATGCGGGTATCAAATCCTCCTGCGTTACGCGACGATAGTAATAGGCGTCTTTGCCAAATGTGATCGGTACTATCAACCCCATGCACTCCAACAGCATCAAGGTTTGTACAATCTCTTGCTGGCGTCCTTTGAGTGAATCTGGCTGGAAGGGAATCGGCGTCAAGTTACCATTGAGCGTTTCAACCTGTGCCTCTATTTGCTGCCAGATTGCCAATTGCGTGCTGGTCAGTGGGTAAGGCGGGATAGTTTTGTCAACAGATAGAGGTAAGGTGCGTTTAGTCTTTGACTCGACAACGTGAAGCAGTTTATCGATGCTTGATGCATACAGACGTTGTTTAATACGAACAGACGCCAAGATTTCCGCTGGTGAATACCTTTGCTGATCGGCTGCCTGCCGTGGCAAATAGGTTGCTGGCTGAAGGTCTAAACGAGAATCACTGAGGACTGTGCTTCTGTCGACAGAAACACCAAGCCAATAACCTTTTAGGTCGATAATGATGCCAGTTACATTTTGCACATAGCTGGAATGTAAGAAGATATCCAGCTTTTCTGTATTGAGCCAAGGAGCATGAACCGGCTTAGGATTTCTAGGAAAAAGAATATAACGTTGATCGCTCCCTTCAATCGATACTACGATCCGTCCTGGTTCTTCTTCGAGATCACCAACTAATATATTTACGGGTTTACTCGTTTCTATACGCCAGCCCTTTCCTTCTAAGTACAAAAATGCTAAACGGAACTCATTTTCCAGAATTGATGTTTTTATTACATCGTCCAAGATAAGCGAGGATTGCAAGAGGGGGAATTGACTCCCTTTGGAATCCTCGCGACGATTACGCCCACTTGTAAATCCATCATGGGTGATTCGATAGAAGCAAATAGATGCGTCATCAAGTTCGGGATCCCGCTTGCTTGCTAACACCAGATAGGTTTGAAGTTGACTAAAAGGTTGTAAAGCGTCTTTAGGTAGTTCAATAACTGCATCAAGCTGGAACTCGCTTAGTAGCCGTTGCCGCAGCCTTAATTCACCTGTGCTGGTGGCAAATAGTGACCCGCCTGGTAACAGGACTGCAAGGACGCCATCTTCACACAGATAGTCAAGCGCAAGCAAAGTTAGAATTGTTTCGCTTCGACTGCCTACATCTTCGTTAAACAACAAGGATGAAAAAGCTCTTTCCATCGGATTCCCGAAGGGCGGATTCATGGCAATGATATCGAATTGGATATCGGTTTTTTTATCAGGGTTGAACACCCGAAAAACTGAATTAGGTGCAAACCCCTCATTGACTATGCTTAAAGCGTCACCAATAAAAATTTTGCTGTGATCAAATCCATGTAGCTGTAAATTTGCCTTTGCGATACTTCCCCATAACGTAGCTATTTCGATACCTATTCGCTCGGAAGCCTGTTCAAATTCGACGAGCATGCCGCCACTACCACATGCAAAATCTCCAACCGTTCTAGGTTGGTAAAGGGGTAACAATGCAGTTGAGAGTGATGCCACTAGCTTGGCAATGTGTCTTACAGTAGGGTAGCGTCCACCTGCCCTCATTTCTTTTGCCTGCATTATCAAGCACTGATTTAGTAGGTTAGCGGCGTCATCAACAGAATCAAGCATGCTCACCAAGAATTCCAGCGCTCTTTTAGAATGCCTATCCTGATACTGAAAATAGTCCAGACCCTTTGATTTCAAATACAAAAGAAGTCCAGCCAGTTCCTCAATTATTACAATATCATCAGATATGCCGTAACTAACATAATGACGCCAAACTTCGTTGATCTTGTCTTGCTGGCAATCCATACTGCTCACAATTCTCCTCGGAACGCTTGTGACAAGATTGCTTGTTCAAGATTCGCTAGCATGGTTTGATCCTTGGCCGAACTTTTCTTCATTTCGTCAATTTCATTGAGAATGACATCTAAACGCTTAACAATGCTTTTCTGTATGTCTTTTTCAGGCATTGGAATGGTTATCCCAAGTAATTCGTCTGTCTTTAAGCGTTTTGTTCCATGGGCAGCGGTTTCAACACGGTCAAGAATCTCAGCCGAACACGCTCGCAACATATACCCAAAATATTCAGAATCAATCGAATCATCTAGCACGAACGCTTTTATGTCTTGGTTGATCGCAACCTCTAAAATTGTAACACCAACAGGGAATGTGTGCGCCAAAATCATGCCACGAACAACAACTAACACAGAATTGGGTTGGATCAACTTTACCCTTTTTGATTCCTTTATTGCCGTTTGGGTGATGTGCTCCTGCGAATCTGTGATATGCCAATGCTTCATGTCTTTAGGAGAAACCCATGGCTTATCTCCATTCCAATACTCAGCCTTGCTGCGTTCTGGTGTAGCACCTCCCTGCACTTTGAGGCGGCCAGCATCAACTAACTCTTGTAATGAAGCCGATGGCAACTCAGCTCGCAAGTCATCTAAGGTTTCAGTCAGAAATGCCTCTGGCAGCAATGATACTTCGACCGAAATCTCCTCTTGTAACCGCAGCATCCCCTGCATCTCCCCCAATAGCGTCTCAATCCGCGCCACGATCCGCCGCTGCTCCGCCAGCGAACGTTCTGGGTGGTCAGGATACGGAAATGGGATAGAGGTTTCAAATACGTCAGAATTATTTATAGCTGGGTAATTTGCACCCTTCTGCTTTGGCAGGATTTGGTCAATAAAGGATTTTGAACGACATGCAAAGTATATGTATGTAGAAATGGAAGTTTGTGGGTTTGGGCGAATCACACAAAACCCAGTCGAACATATTTCATCATCAAGTGATTGCGGTATTTGAGCTATGTTACGCAGATAAGGGCGCGTTGTTGCAACAATCACATCCCCAAGGTGAACAACTTTCCGTGCCCGACTTGGCGCGTTTTTCCCGAGAATACTCTTGACTGCTTTTTCAACAATATACCCAGTTTGGTTGTCAACTGAGCCAATGTCAATATATCTAAATGTCACAGATGGCGTTTTCTTGGGATTACGTCGCTCTGTATCGAAAACAACATCCGACAATGGTTTCCATTCCCAATTAGCGGGTAATTCAAAAAGACTCATCCACAACCTTCCTTATTTCCAAGCATTTCATGTAGATTCAACAATGTGCTCTGAAACTCCCGTGTACGCTCAAGTAGACTGGCTGTAATTTCGGCTGGACGGGGCAATTTTACCCGTTCATCTTGATTAGGATTGCGTGTGCTCAGGTTGTACTCTCGTCCTTTGAGCGCATCGATTTCTTCAACCCACGTCGTATACGGTGGCTTTGGCCACGCCGTTTCCTCTGGCTGTTCCCATGTTTGCCAGTGCTCACGCAGCGTTTCAGAAAAACCAAACGGCCGTTGTATTTCGCCACACAGATAATCTCGCCATTGCTGCCACTGCTCCCGCGCCTCATCAAAGTCAACGTCACCAATCGGATTACCTTTGCTAAATCTCTTCAGCTTAGTCGGTAGCCCCATTTCATAAAACCATACTTCGTCACGCGCCAGTGGGTTGTTGACCTGCACATTATCTGGCCGCTGAAAAAAGAGCAGCGCAGCCTTGACATCTGAGTAAGGTGCAAATGTTCCTGGAGGTGAGCTTACGACTGCATAAAGATGAAACGGATCCAGCAGATCCTTCTTGACTTGAGCAAATGCACCGCCGTGAAATAAAGTGCCTTCGGGAACTACCACCGCACAACGTGCATTGGGCGTCTTCTTGAGTTTCTTAATAAGATGCTGCATAAACAGCAGCTCCGTTGCATTGGCTTGAACCGCAAAATTCTGCTGTATGTGTCGCCCTTCCGTCCCTCCAAATGGCGGATTGGTCAAGATGACATCATAACGTTTTCCGCCACCTTGCTTTACGTCTTCTTCTAGTGTATTTCCACGCTGGATATTGGGAGATACCACACCATGCAAAACCATATCCATGGTGCCCAACAAAAACGATAGCCCCTTCTTTTCAGTGCCGTGGAAAGCGTGTTGCTGCAAAAATATGTGGCCTTCAACCGTCTGCGCTTTAGGCTGCATATATTGAAACGTCTGTGCCAAAAACCCAGCTGAGCCAGTCGCTGGATCATATATCGTTTCACCAATCTGCGGGTCTATCACGTCTACCATAAATCGAGTCACCGTTCGAGGTGTATGAAACTCGCCCGCACTACGATTTTCATTGCCCATCCGCATTAGCAAATCTTCGTAGAATTTTGTGATAGTAAAAATGTCAGATTCGCGCTCAAATCGAATCGTATTGATTACATCCAATACATCCTTCAAGTTAAAGCCTGATGCACACAGGCAGGCTGCGCGTAACCGTTTGGTCGTCATGTAGGCGGCGTATTGGCTGACGGCGAAGTGAACCAAGGCGCCACGCTTTCGCCTTTTTACCAGTTGCCGTCAAGTGGGCTTTTGTTGCGTACGGGCTGTAGACTAGTTCTGACACAACACGCAGGATGTTGCCTTTGTACATCGCTTGCGTTTGCGGGTTGAGGCCGCGATCAGGTTTGAACTGGCAAAGTTTGAAGCTGGCCGATTTGTCGCGCAGGCTGTGGCGCAGGGTGCCGAGCGTGCCAAAGGTGCGCAGGTGTTTATCGGTGGCGTGCGGGTCCGCTTTGCCGAGCTGGGCGGCGAGCTTGTCGAGAAACGCTTTTTCGGGGTTGCGCGGGTACAGTTTTTCGTATTTGGCCCAGCTTTTGGGCTGGGTGGTTTGGATGTAGGCGAGGCAATCGGCGGGGTAAAGCGCCCGTTCGTGGTCGTAGTCGGCAGGATTGCCCTGCACCCAGCCGCCAGCAACCATTTGGTTAATGATGTCCTGCTGAAAAGCAGCTTCTTTGGCGTCGGCGCTCATGTAGCCTCCGTTGCGAGTTTGGGTTGCGGCAGCTGCCAACCACGCACATCGATCTTGCCCGTGACGGCGGCCGAAATAAGGGCGGTGCGGCGTTCTTGGAGAAGCATACTTACGCTGGCTGCTGATTCCCTGAGAGAGTCAATTCGGGATAATTTCTCTTTGAGTCCTCGCACAAGCTCCCTTTGCTCATTCAGGCACGGAATTGTAATGCTTGTTCGTTCAAGTCTCTCAGTCGCTAGGCACTTTGTGCCATGTGCAGAGCTGTCAGTATGACTTAGCAGGTAATCTCTAAGCCCTTTGAGAACCCATAAAAGAAACTCGCCATCCAAATTTTGAGATGGCACTAAAGCTTTCATGTCTTGGTTGATAGTTACTGTTTTGGTTGTGAATGCAGTCGGAACCGAATGATCAAGTATCATCCCACGTACTACGATCAGAACGCTACCCACGGGAATGAGTTTAGCTGCAGAATACATAATCGCGGCTTTAGTTACTGAATCTTGCGAATCAGAGATGTAGTCCACCTTCATATCCTTCGGAGATACCCAAGGTATGTTGCCATCCCAGAATGTCGGATTGTCTTTTGATGGAGTCCCACCGCCAAGTTGGTCTGTGATATGTCTGATATGTCTGATTTCCCAATGCGCGGGGACTTTGCCGAGCCATTCGATGCCAGAGTCGCGCATGGGGGCGTCGGGGTTCAGCCCTTTGGTGACGGCATGACTGATGACCGCCTGTCGCTTCTCTTTGAGCAAGGCGACAAGCTGCTGCTGCTTCTCAATCAGCGCATCAATCTTTCCCGTCTCGTAGTCCAGAAACTTAGCAATTTGCGTTTGCTCTGAGAGGGGCGGAAGTGGAATGTGGATGTTCACAAGGTCTGTGGCGTTGATTGCTGGATAACTGATGCCTACTGAGCACGAAATCACCTCTCCAATAAACCCTTCGGCACACAACACGAATGCTAAGTAGTTGGATATGGAGCGGGGGCCGCTGCGAATTACCGCAAATCCTGTGGAGGCGATGAAGTTATCGGATGGATTCTTCACAGGAGCAATTGCCTTTAGGTATGTCCTTACGGTGGAAATTAGTATGTCACCCTGTCGAACGACGCGACGAGCACGAGATGGTGCGTTTGCGAAAAGCATGGTTTCTGTGGATCTGATCTCGCCCATAGCCGAAACACTTCCAATATCTACATACTCGATCTCTTGAGACTTAAGAGTATCCTCATGCAATACTTCATCGTTGCAGGACGCAATGTACTTGAGTCGAAGCGTTCGCCAACGCGAAGGAAGATTAACTAGCCAATTATTGTGTTGAGAAGAGGTCACCATTACAAATGCACCTCTTGTAGCATCGCCATAATTTCGGCGCTTAGTGCATCGAGTTCAGCGTCGATCTCGGCTAGGTCGCGTGGTGGCTCGTACTGGTAAAAGTGGCGGTTGAAGGGGATTTCATAGCCAACCATGCCAATCTGTTCATCCTGCTTGTCTCGTTTGCTGGCGTCAATCCAAGCATCCAGCACGTGGGGCGCGACTTCCCTGTTGAAATACGCCTCATTAACGGCGTCCACATTCGCACCAAGGGCGGTCTCGGCGGTAAGCGGCACATCTTCCTTGTCGCGCAAGTTGCTGTCGGGCTGGAACTGGACAACCTGCCCTCGGTAGTCAAACGCCCCGTACAGCGGGTCGGCCTTTGTCTTGAGCGCCTTTTTGACCACTGGCTCAGCGGCAGGGTTCGTCCACGTGACCGCCGCAAGCAACTGCTTGCGCTCCTTCGCATCCAGCTTGACCCCCGTTTGCCTGAGCGCCCCCTTGAGCTTCTGCTCAAAAACGTTGAAGTCATCCCATTGCGCCGTGCCAAGTGCGGTCTGCAATCGCGCCGCCTTGCCCAACAACGCCTGTTGCGCCTGCCAAATTTGCGGGGCCAGCAACGCTTTGACCTGTTTTTCCTTGAGCGTCTTGAACTCACGCTTCACCAGCGCCCGTATATCGGCCTCTACCGCACTTAAGCAACCATAGTCGTCTTTGCCCCAATGCTTGCCAAACTGCGCGTACAGCGCCTGCATTGCCCCTTTCAGTGGCTTGCCGCTGGCAAAACGCAGTTCGGCCAAACGGGCATCACTCATCTGCGCCGAGAGCCGCTGCGGTCGCTCAATGGTGATGCGCCGATAGCCAAATTTGTGGCTGGCGAAAATCTTGCTGCCAAACGTGCGCTTGACCGCCTTTTTCTTGCTCCGCGCTGGACGCCCACGACCGCCACTTTGACCGTTCGTGGCGCTGTCCGTGTCCAAACGGTAGCTCTCGATTGCGGCAACCTGCCCAAAGGTGCGCGTGATCAGGGCGATGTCATCTTCGCCCAACTGTTGCCGCTTGGAGCCAAGGCTTTTGCGCATCTTTTTGTACAGATGAACGCCGTTGATAAGCTGCACCTTGCCCTTGCGTTCGGCCGCTTTTTTGTTGGACAACACCCACACATAGGTGGCAATGCCAGTGTTGTAGAACATGTCGGTCGGCAGCGCGACAATCGCCTCCAACAAATCGCTCTCCAAAATATGGCGGCGGATCTCGCTTTCGCCACTGCCCGCCCCGCCCGTAAACAGCGGGGAGCCGTTGAGAATAATGCCAATGCGGCCACCGTTCTTGTTGCTGTCGAGCGGGTCATAGTCGCGCATTTTGCTGAGCAGGTGCATCAGAAAAAGCAGCGACCCATCGCTGACACGCGGCAGGCCGGGGCCAAAACGCCCGTCAAACCCTTTGAGCTTGTGCTCATTTTTGATCGCCCCTTCGACCTTCTTCCAATCGACCCCAAACGGGGGATTAGAAAGCATGTAGTCAAATCTGTCGCCGTCAAGCTGGTCGTTGCTGAGCGTGTTGCCTAATTTGATGCGGCTGACGTCCTGCCCCTTGATCAGCATATCCCCTTTGCAAATGGCGTAGCTTTCAGGGTTAAGCTCCTGCCCAAAGGCACGCATGACCGCTTTGGGGTTGATCTCGTGGACATATTCCATGCCGCTGGAAAGAAAGCCGCCCGTCCCGGCCGTCGGGTCATAAATAGTGCGGATAATGCCCGACTCGGTGAGCGCCTTGTCATCCTCCATGAACACGAGTGAGGTGGTCAGCCGCACGATGTCACGCGGGGTGAAATGCTCCCCCGCCGTCTCGTTGGAGCTTTCGGCAAAGCGGCGGATCAGCTCCTCAAACACAAGCCCCATGTCGTGATTGCTGATGGCGCGAGGGCTGAGATCGGTGGTGGATACTTTTTGCACCACCTTGAAAAGCAGGTTGGCCTCGTCAAGCTTATCGACAAACTCATCGAAGCGGAACTGCTCGAATATTTCGCGGGCATCGGCCGAGAAGCTGTCAACATAGGTGAGCAGGTTGCTTTTGATGTCGGAACTACCGAGCTTGGAAAGATCCATCAGCGAGATGTTGTAGAAAGATTCACCAGACGCACGGAGGAGAAATTTGTCGCGGGCAGCTTCTCCCAACGTGGGCATCAGCTTGAGTTTGTCGACCTGTGCCAGCACGTTTGGCTTGGTTGCTTCAAGCACACATTCGAGGCGGCGCAGGATGGTGAAGGGGAGAATGATGCGCCCGTACTGAGATTGTTTGAAGTCGCCTCGCAGCAGATCGGCGAGTGACCAGATATAGGCGGCAGTTTGAGAGAAATTATTGGTCAAAATAGCGTCCTTTAATATTTAATTCTATGCACCCTAACACGTGGTTCGGATAATTCCAAAAGTTCATCCCTAAGCTTCAGGGGCAGACAGACGGAACTTGCGCCCCTTTGTTTTAATCTCCCTTGGCTAAGTAAGGTACAAAAACATTTTGACCAATAATCAGACGCCCCGCTGGCGCGTCTCCGTTAGAAAAGCTAGATAATTTTTCGCCAATTATTACTTGTGATCTACTTAAGTACAGCGTTAATTAAATAAATTGCAATTCTGAGAAAAGTCTGCGATAGTAGAGAGATGAAGAAAGAGCATGTCAAACTAAGTACAGCAGAACGCCAAGAATTGCAAGAAATCGTTAAAAAAGGCAAGCAAAAGGTCAGAGTGTACAAAAGAGCACTTGGACTATTAGAACTAGACCGAGGCAAGACATTCATAACAGTCGCTGAAACGGTCGGCGTCAGTATGAACACAGTGCGCAGTTGGCGCGATAATTATCACGAGGTGGGATTAAAATGTTTGCAGGATAAGCAACGCCCAGGGCGTCCAATCGTATTTACGCCAGAGCAACGAGCAACAGTGACAGCACTAGCGTGTAGCCCCGCACCAGAGGGGTATAGCCAGTGGTCGTTGCGGCTGTTGGCGGATAAGTTAGTGGAGCTTGACTATTGCGAGAGCATTTCGTACGGACAAGTGCGCAACATCTTAAAAAAAACGAGCTGAAGCCCCACTTGAAGAAGACGTGGTGTATAGGCAGGATAAATACAGGATTTATTGCCCAGATGGAGCAGGTACTATGGGCTTACAATTTGCCATATGATGCCGATTATCCAGTTGTGAGCTTTGACGAACGGCCATGTTTTCTAATCGGAGAACGTATGGAACCGATTGCACCCAAAAAAGGTAAGCCAGCTAAAGAACACTACGCTTATACAAAACATGGTTCATGCAGTTTGTTAGCAGCGATTGAACCATTGACAGGGCGACGTGTAGGCAAAGTATACAAAAGACGTCGGGGTTTAGAATACACACAATTCTGCCTAGAATTAGCGAAAACGTATCCAGATGCAAAGAAGATACGGCTGATTCAGGATAATCTGAATACACATACGGCAGACTCCTTTTATAAACATCTGCCCGCAGATGAAGCTTTTGCACTTGCTCAGCGTTTTGAATTCATCTACACGCCTAAATCTGCGAGTTGGCTTAACGTGCTCGAAGCAAGATGAATCGCCATTATTGCAAAGTCAATTCCGACAACAAAAAATTGTCAGAAACTTAATTAACGCTATATTAAGCGCGCCACAAAAAATACTTGAAAGTAAAGTTGTAAGTGGCGCTTTGCAAAAACGGTTCATTAGTCTGACGAGTGATTAATTGCTCAACCGTTTTTGCAGTCAAAATGTTTTTGTGATCTACTTAGTGACCCGTGCGTGATGGATTTCTGAGTAAACGAGCGTGCATTTAGCTTTGTTGTAGGTGCAATAAAAAACTTCCACTGATTGATATTCAGCACATCGATCGTTGCACCACATTTGTGATCTAGTAAACAAAAAATGTAGACATCCGCTTGACGCTTCTTTTCTCCTACCCAGGCTCCTGTGTTTCTATCCCATTGCTTTGTTGGAGCAATACCATACTTTGATTTTGATAGCTCTTTTTGTTTCCAGCTTTGAATATATGCAGTTGATTTAACCTCCACCTTGATCTAGCCATCTAACAGTAAATCGTAAGGCTCCCATTCTTCCCGCTTTCGTGCATCAACGACGATTGCGCATACCACGATGTATTCAGCGACAGCGCCACGAACGACATTATCAAGCAAGTTCGATACTCCCCATTGCCAGAATGAACAAACGTTGATATTTAACTCATCTCCGTTAAGGGTGAAAGGCTTACGGCCTCTGTAATGTTTTACAATGGTGTCGGTTGGATTACTCATTTGCTGATATTAGCATGATATCAAACATTTCTGTTTTGTTTTCGTATGATGTAATCTGCATATTTAGCTGTGAATTCGGCCGAATTCACAATGTTACAACAACAATTCGCTATGCATTTGCACTACCTCAATAGGCATAAACTCATACTCAGGCGGTAAATGTCCGCTTTCTAGGATAATCTCTTCTTGGGCTTGCTTAGTATCCGAGAAAGCGGACATAACACGGCCTATCACGCTTCCACCCCCACGAACAAAGAAATTTGTTGCGTTTATAGTGATAATCTCGGCAGCATTCTCAGGGTCAATGCTAACGCGGCCTGAGCCGTTTTTGTTTAGCTTACAACAAAGCGCGTCAGCCACTTTATTGCGCCCCCAGCCAA
>JBMZDF010000092.1:0-15969 GCA_049614105.1 Promineifilaceae bacterium (SeqCode) | reverse complement strand
AGCCCGTCGCCGTTAAAAATCTCAAATGACCAGTAAATAAAACTGTCGATCTCTAAATCTGATCAGAATACTTTCCTAATGAACCTGAACAGGGTCCTTAATCGCACCACGCTCAGTCAGTGGCATATCATATCCCGCGTCAAATTCCTCTGGACGTGTCGTCTTGCGAATCTGGATTGCCGTGTTCTTATAATCTGGAATCTTCGCCCGTCCGTCAACTTTGTCAAGCGTCAGCAGATTTGCCGCTGCTTCTGCAAAGTGGAACGGTAGGAACACCGTGCCGCGTGGCGAACGTTCCGTCACCAGCGCACGCGCTTTCGTTGCACCACGTCGTGATTCAATTTCCAGCCAGTCACCTGTGTACACTTCCAAGACAGACGCATCGTGCGGGTGAATTTCAATCGTTGCCTCTGGATAAATATCCTCAAGCCGCGAACGCCCCGTCATCGTGCTGCCGCTCCAGTGATAGAGTACGCGCCCTGTTGTCAGGTTAAATGGATATTCTTCGTCTGGTTGTTCGCTCTCGGTGCCGAAAGTAATTTCCCAGAACTTACCGCGTCCACGTGGGAAACCATCGGCAAACAGGAATGGGGTTCCAGCATGGTCCAAGCTTGGGCAAGGCCAGTGAACGCCACCTTCTTCTTCAAGACGTTCATAGGTGATGCCAAAGAAGTCTGGGGTCACAGCCCGCATCTCTTCCCAAATCTCACCCGGATTCTCAAAGTTGAAGCCATGGTTAAGGTTGCGATGATCTAACCTTGCTTCGATACGACGACCCAGATCACACAAAATGTCCCAATCGGCTCGTGAGTCACCAACGGGCGCAACCGCTTTGCGCACGCGCTGAATGCGTCGGTCAGAATTTGTGAATGTGCCGTCTTTCTCTGCAAAACTGGTCGCTGGCAGAATAACATCTGCCATCTCGCCCGTTTCGTTAATGAAAATATCTTGGCAAACCAAAAACTCCAGCTTTTCCATTGAATGGCGCGTGTGTTTCTGATTTGGTTCGCTCATCATCGGATTTTCACCCAAAACGAACATGCCCTTAATCGATCCGTCACCCGCACCCGTCACCATCTCGGTTGCAGTTAAACCTGCTTTGGTGCTGAGCTGTGTTCCCCAATAATCCTCAAATTTTTGGTTAACCTCTGGATTGCCCACATTTTGGTACGCCGTGTAAACATTTGGCAAACCACCGCTGTCAGAGCAACCTTGAACGTTATTCTGCCCACGCAGCGGATTCAACCCCGTGCCAGCTTTACCAACATGACCACACATCATCGCCAAATTGACCAGCGCCAAGGTATTATCAGTGCCGTGTGTACTTTGGCTGATACCCATGCCCCAATAAATAGAGGCACGTTTTGCTTTTGCATACATGCGGGCTGATTTCACGATACTCGCCGCAGGAATGCCCGTTACCGTTTCCGCCCATTCAGGCGTGCTGGTTTCTAATGACTCAATATAGTCATGGAAACCTTCGGTGCGGTCACGAATAAACTCTGGATCATACAGTTGCTCTTTAACAACCACGTGCGCCATCGCTTGGAAAACAGCCACGTCCGTACCAGGGTTTTGCTGCATCCAAACGTCAGCAAAATCTGACATTTCGATACGACGTGGATCAACCACAATCAGCTTCGCACCGTTGCGGCGCACCGCTCGTTTGAGGAAATTCGCAATCACAGGGTGCGTTTCGGTCGTGTTCGAGCCAGTCACGATAAAGCACTCAAGATTTTCCATCTCGGCAATCGAGTTTGACATGGCGCTAGAACCGATTGACAGTTGCAAGCCTGTAACAGACCCTGCATGGCAAAGCCGCGCACAGTGATCGACATTGTTCGTGCCAACCAAAGCCCGCATCACCTTCTGGAAGATGTAGTTATCTTCATTGGTTGCCTTGGCGCTGGCATAGCTTGCAACAGCATCACCACCGTACGATTTTGAAATACGCGCCAGTTCATCTGCCACATAATCCAGCGCTTCATCCCAGCTAGCTTCACGCCAAACTGCTTTTGCACTGCGCCCTTCTTCGCGATTTGCACGAATCAATGGCGTTTTAATACGGCCAGGGTGCTTGACATAATCAGTCCCGTAACGGCCTTTAACGCACAGCATTCCATAGTTAGGTGCTGCATCAAAGGGAGCTTCCACCGAATAGATGAAGCCGTCTTTGACGTTCAAATTCAATTGGCAACCCACACCACAATAAGGGCATGTCGTGCGAACTTGTTTATCTGCTTTAATCATCGTCAATCTCCGTAGAGGGTATGTCAGTTTGACACATGAGTGAAAGTGAAAGCGATAAGTGGAAATCCACTTTCTGTTTTTCACTTGGCACTATGCCCCTTCTAGCTTCCCTTCTTCTTGCGCACGCCGTCTGACTTCATGCGTTTGCGCGTCTGGGCAAAAATATCATCGGGGTTGAGGCCACCTTCGAGCATTGACTGGCGCTGTGGCTTGAGCGCACCTGTTGGGCAAACGCCCACACATTGGCCGCAGAAAACGCAGGTAGTGTCTGGCATCGGCCGATCGTCAAACGTGGCAATCGTCGTATCAAACCCACGTCCGTTAAAGTTGAGCGCAAACGCAAACTGTGCATCATCAGCACAAACCTGCACACAACGCCAGCAGTTAATACATTGGCTATAGTCACGAATGTAAAAGGGATTGTCATCGTAGACAGGCACTTCACGACGCTTGCCACCCGCAAACCGCTCGGTGTCCGCACCATATTCTTCGATTAACTCGTTAATCTCAGGCGCATCGCTCAAATCAACCGTTGAGGCCAACAGTTCAAGAAGCGTTTTGCGACCAAGCCGCACATCTTCGCTGTCTGTTTCAACTTTTGCCCCGTTCCAGCATTTGGTGACACAAGCCGCGCTTTGCACACGTCCGCCTGAATCAACCGAGCAAACGCGGCATAAACCATTGCCTGTCAAATGAGGATGGTAACAAATAACAGGAATGTCCTTCCCAATAGTTGCCGCCGCATCCAAAATGGTTGTTCCATTTGGAACTGTAACTTCTTGACCGTCGATTGTCAGGGTGACGTTATCGCTCATAAGTGAAATAGTGGAAAGTGAAAAGTGACAAGTGGAAAGTGAGGTCTATCACCTACTGCTTCCCTTTACGGCGGGCTATAGAAGCTGCCAAACCGCCAATCACTTTTCCAGTTTCGATAGCGAGACTCATCAAGTCTCGAAATTCATTGTCGGACAAATACCCGACGTCTAACGCAATATACAGTTGAGACCGTACTTCACCACAAGATGCTTTTGCAATAATCAAAAAGCGATGAAAATCGGCCGAACTGCCTCTTTCAAACCCTTCGGCAATATTCGACATCGTCGAAACAGCAGCCCGCTGTATTTGATTTCTCAACCCGAAGTCTTTTGAGAAATCACCCATGCGAGTTACATCATAAATCTTTCGAGTCAGCAAGCGAGCCTTTTGCCAAGCAATCAAATCTTCAAATTGTTTGATTCTTGCCATATCTACTTTTCACTTTCCACTTGCTACTTTCTACTCAGAATTCGCTCGGGATGTGTATAAACACGCATTCTATCTTGCCGCAGATACGCCACGATTGTGATGTTCCACGCCTCTGCAAGCGCAACCGACGTACTAGTCGGTGAGGTTCGGGAGCAAACGATGGGCGTCTGGAGGCGTCGTGCCTTGTTAACCATTTCGCTGCTGATGCGTCCGCTTGTGAGCAAGATTAAATTATTTGTTGACTGTTTATTTAGTAACGCCGCGCCACGCACCTTGTCGAGACACGTGTGGCGGCCGATATCTTCTACTTGCAGCAAAAGGGTGTTGGCATCTGCCAGCGCCGCCGTATGAATGCCGCGTGCCTGTTGATAACGGGTTGCCCCAAGGTGCATCTGGCGCATCAACCCCGCAAGTTGCTGCGGGGTTGCGGTCAGATCAGACTCAAGCGGTGCGTGTGCTTGTGATAAATCATCAAACGTCACGCCGCCACCACAACCCGCCGTCACGATTAAACGTTCAGGCGGTTTAAAATCGTGATTGAGCCACACTTCGACACAATTGTTGTTGGAAACATGCAAATTGGCGACATCTTCAACGCTGTTGATGATGCTCTCGTTGTAGAGAAAGCCATAGGCCATCAAGTTCAGATCGTTGGGCGAGCACATGAAATTAGCGATTTCAAGCCCGTTAACCGATAGGCAGGCCTGCACTTCTTCAACGATAGCCCCGTCGATCTGTTTGGGTGTACCACCGTTGAGGCTTTGGTACTGTATCGGCCGAATTCCCAACAGCTCAATTGCCATGTTTACTCAACAAGCTCAGGCCATAGCTCAATCGCGCTGACAACGGCCGAAGCCGCCGTCTGGCCTAACCCGCACAGCGACGTTTCGGTCATTGTAAAGCCTACATCAAGCAAAATACGCTTGTCTGTGTCCTTCGCGTCACCGTCAGCCACGCGCTGCAAAATTTCCATCTGGCGCTGTGACCCCAATTGGCAAGGGAAACATTTACCACAGCTTTCATGGGCGAAGAAGCGGGCCAGCTCATACATATGCTGACGCAGATCCGAATCTTCATCAAACACCATGATAACACCTGAGCCAAGCGGCACATTATTTGCCCGCAAATCCTCATAAGTTAATGGTATGTCAAGTTTATCTGGCCCAATGAAGATGCCTGCCGCACCGCCCATCAGCACCGCCTGAATCGCTTTGCCGTTGGGAACACCACCGGCCATGTCGATCATCTCGCGAATCGTTAGCCCGAACGGCACTTCATAAGTGCCAGGCTTCTCAAGATGTCCGCTCAAGCAAAATAGCTTTGTCCCTGGCGATTGCTCTGTTCCAAACGCACGCCACGCCTCATTGCCAATTTTCAACGCGGCCAGCATAGCGACCAACGTCTCAACATTATTGGCGGCGGTTGGCTGGTCAAATAGACCGTTGGTGGTTGGGAACGGCGGCTTGATACGTGGGAAACCGCGTCGACCTTCGATTGCCTCGAAAAGTGCCGTTTCTTCACCACAAATGTATGCGCCAGCACCCGTACGCACTTCAATATCAAAGTTAAGCCCGCTGCCTAAAATATTGTCGCCGAGATAGCCAGCCGCACGTGATTTATCAACCGCATTCTGCAAACGAGCAATGCTGCGAGGATATTCACCACGCACAAAAATCCAGCCGTTTTCTGCGCCAACCGCATGGGCGGCAATAATCATCGACTCAATCAGGGAGAAGGGATCTTCTTCCATGATAGTGCGATCTTTGAATGTGCCCGGCTCGCTTTCATCCGCATTGACCACGACATGTTTTTCGGAAGCCTCGCCAGACGCACCACGTGCAAATAACCATTTGCGACCCAGCGGGAACATCGCACCACCGCGACCCAAAATGCCGAAGCTCTCAACCGTCTTGATCAGAGCTTCAGGGGCCATCGCCAGCGCATTTGGCAACACTTCATAGCCGCCATTTGCTGCGTAATCGTCTAGGCTGAGCGGATCAACTTTGCCAACCCGCGCCATTTTCAAGAAGTTTGTGCCGCCCGGTTTTGCCTGAACCTCAGGATACTCTCCAGCAAGAAATACATCGATGTCGTCCAGCGCGATGTCGCCAGCAGGGGCATCGCCATTCAGCGCACAGGGTGCTTGTTCGCACATGCCAAGGCACGGGACAACCTCAAACGCAATCGACCCGTCTGCGCTTGTCTCGCCATGCTTCAAGCCTAATTTTTGCTCGATAGCATGTGCAAGCTCTACGCCGCCGTTCATTGAACAGGCGGCGTCTTCGCACACACGAATAATGCGCTTCGCCATCGGTGCGTTGTAGAACATCGTATAGAATTCAATAACGCCATGGACATCGGCCGCAGGAACACGTAGTTTGCGGCTGACAAGGTTCTGCACATCTGTGGGCAGCCAGCCATAGAGCGATTGTGCGTAATGCAGCGCAGGCAACAACATAGTGCGTCCGCGAGCAGAAACGGAGTCAAGATAGGTTTCAAGTGGGCTTAAATCAAAAGTGGAAGTGGTCATACAGCCTCTAGTAATTCGCGGCGCAAGTAGCGATATAATTAATCTTGGGCGAAATACTCGAAATTAACGGGCGATGTGGCTTCAAAAATAGTGGGCAAACTGACGCCAGTCAATCCTAGATGCGGGAACAAGATTGAATACGCATTATATGGGGCAAAAACCCCAAACACAAACTGCCTCATGAGTACGTGCATAGTACGCAACAGGGATGATTATCTAAGTGCGCCACATAAGGTTCTTGAAAGTAAAGTTGCAAGTGGCGCTTTGCAAAAACGGCTCATTAGTCTGGGAAGTGGCTAATTGTTTAACCGTTTTTGCGGTCAAAGACTTTTTGTCATCTACTTAAACAACGAAAATAAATTTATATTGTAGTCTTTGACGTCAATCTTGCTTCTGCATGAGCAGTTGTTCGGCCGTTAATAAGTCCGCTGGCGTGTTGACATTATAAAATGTGTGACCAAGCGGATCGAAGCGGGTGATAGTTTCGGCCGAAATCTCCCTCACCCGCACATCCTTGTAAAAACTAACCATCCGCCGCTGATTTCGCGCCAGCACCCGCTCCACTGCCGCCAGCACAACATCCCGCCGATACACTGCATGCATCGGCTGATGATACCCTTCCCAAACAGGCACAACGACATCCGCCTCGGCCGCCTGCGCCAATTGAAACGCCAACAACGCACGATTCACAAACGGCATGTCACACGCAATTAGCAGAACAAGCTCACTCTCAACCGCAGAAAGCGCCGTCTGCAACCCGGGCAACGCCCCCGCCCCCGGCTCCGCATCTGACCCGATCGGCAAATTCAAATACGCATAATTTTCAGGGTGATTAGTAATCAGGTGCAGTGCATCCCCCAGCCCAGCAACACGCTCAATGATATGTTCAATCATCGGCTTTCCCGCCAAAGGGACAAGCCCTTTGTCACGCCCCATGCGGCTTGACCGTCCACCTGCCTGAATAACAACCGTTGTTTTGTGCAAATTCATGCCCTGATTATAGCAACCTACGCACCGAACCTGCTGATCTGATTGCGCCATTGGTCGATTCATTGATAATCAGGCGCATGAGTGAATTTTTGCAACTGTTGCCCCCACCAGCGGCGCTCGCGGCGCTGCTCGATAATCTGACCTTTGATCCAAAAACAGAGCGCATTCAAACAACTGAGGCGCTTGGCCGCGTGATGGCCGAGCCGATCACCGCGCCGTTCTCGCTGCCTTCGTTTCCGCGCTCCACGGTGGATGGGTATGCGGTTAAATCGGCCGATACTTACGGCGCATCAGAATCTCTACCCGCCTATCTCCAGCTAATTGGCGAAGTACCGATGGGCGACACCCCCACTTTCACCGTTGGCAAAGGACAATGCGCGGTTATCCACACGGGCGGCATGCTGCCCGCAGGTGCGGATGCGGTTGTCATGGTCGAGTTTACCCAACAGGCGATGGATGATGAGATCGAGATGTTGCGGGCGGTCGGCAATGGCGAAAACGTGCTGCAAATTGGGGAGGATGTCACATACAATGATGTGGTGATGACGGCGGGGACGAAAATCAGATCGGCCGAAATTGGCGGTTTGATGGCGCTCGGCTATCCAACGGTCAGCGTGACCAAAAAACCCCGTGTCGGTATTCTGTCGAGCGGCGATGAGGTCATTCCGCCGGGGCAACCGCTACAGCACGGTCAAATTTATGACATCAACAGCTACACGCTCAAGGCACTTGTTGAGCAAGCGGGCGGTATCGCCCAAAATTACGGCATTATTCCTGACAATGCGGCCGATTTTCGCGACTATGCAAATCGCGCCCTTGCTGAAAATGACCTCGTTATCTTTACCGCTGGTTCGTCTGTCAGCGTGCGCGACCTAACGGCGCAAACAATCGACCAATTAGGTGCGCCGGGCGTTATCGTGCATGGGGTGAACGTGCGGCCTGGCAAACCGACTATTTTAGCCGTTTGCGACGGCAAACCTGTGATTGGGTTGCCGGGCAATCCCGTGAGTGCGCTCATTATTGCGGGTATTTTTGTGACCGCCGTTGTGGAAAAATTTATTGGGCAATCAAAAACGCGCGGCATCAAAGCCACCGCCAGCGGGCGACTCACAACCAATCTATCAAGCCAATCTGGGCGCGAAGATTGGGTCGCGGTGCGGCTTGTGCCAACTGAAAACGGCTATGATGTTGATCCTGTCTTTGGCAAAAGCAATCTGATTTTCACACTAGCACGCGCTGACGCACTGCTCCGTATTCATCCCGATGCCAACGGAATTGCGGCAGGATCGAGCGTCACCGTTCAACTTCTCTAAACAGCCGCTTAATAAACCTCAGAGGTTTATTGTCGTCGACGCCAGTGTGTGAGTAAAAACCTCTGAGGTTTCGTCAATGATCCAACTCACACGCTCAACAAGCCACCAAAGAACCAACTATGCCAAGTTTTAAAAGTCGGATGTTCAATGTCATGCTGCGGGTACTTAATGTTCGCAAGCTGTTTGTCGATTTACATGCGGTGCGAGACGATTCGGCCGAATTTCAAACAGTCCTCGACAAAATGCGAGCCACGATGGCCCCCTACCCAGACGATAAGCTCAAAGCAACATTCACCCATCAGCGCATCAACATCGATGGTTCTGCACTGGACGCACTGGAAACAGGCACACAGGACAAGGTAATTCTGTTTCTACACGGTGGGGCATACGTTTTGAAGGCGTCCAAACAACACTGGGAGTTGATGGTCGAGATAGGCCAACGTTCTGAATACAATATCGCCTGTTTCGATTATCCGATTGCGCCTGAACATGATTGTGCTACTGCTATCGGCCGAACGCTCAAAGCATACCAACAGCTACTCACCCGCTACGATGCAAGCAAAATTGTTCTGATGGGCGATTCGGCCGGCGCAGGCTTAGCCGCCGCGCTCAGCATCAAATTGAAAGCCGAAGGGATCGCCCAACCAAGCGCACTGATTTTGTACTATCCTTGGCTAGACGTGAGCATGTCCCATCCAGAAGCACGCGCTATTGGCCCCAAAGATTTCGTTTTGACGGTTGACGGGCTAATCGACTGCGGCAAAAAATATGCGGGCGACTTGAGCACACAAGATCCGCTTGTCTCCCCTTGGTTTGGCAATCTGGAAGGGTTACCCCCCACCCACATCTTTACAGGCACGCATGATGTTCTGCATCCAGAAGGGCGCGACTTCCACCACAAGCTCGCCGCCGCAGGGTGCGAAACAAGCCTACACACCTATCGAAATGTCCCGCACGCTTGGCTATTTTTCCCCACCCCAGAGAAAGAGCAGGCAGTCACAACAACGGTTGACCTGTTGCGGGCGCTTAATTGATGTCAGTCAATACACGACAAAGCGTTTTCCTAACCACAACAATCCGTTTCGTCTGTTGAACTTCGAGCAAAGTCGCCTTCTCTTTGCTATATTTTGCCCATGAGTCTGTCTGCCTTCCAACGCGAACTTCAACGTGACCCACTTGATTTAGCCCGCACGGCGCTGCTGTTTGCCAACGGCATCGCGTTTCCCAACCTTGATATAGAAGCTTGTCTGAACAGCATGGGACAAATCGCCGAGCGGGCCAAGGCGTCGCGTTATCTTGACTGTGAATGGCAAGATCGGCCAGCGCAGTTGGCTCGCTATTTGTATGAAGAAGAGCGCTTCCAAGGGAACAGCGCCGCATATCATGAGCCAGAGAACAGCTTTTTGAATGTTGTGTTGACCCGTCGTCTTGGGATTCCAATTTCTCTCTCGGCCGTTTATCTAGCAATCGCCAAAACGCTTAACCTTGATGCATTTGGCATTGGTTTGCCCGGTCATTTCATTGTGGGTGTTCGACAGGAGCTTAAAACTGTTTACATCGATCCCTTTTATGGCCGAGAACTAACACAGACAGATTGTTCACATTTGGTTCGTGCAACAACAGGGTATCGGGGCGATTTTCGTCTAGCGTGGCTGCAACCCACGTCAGACCATAACATTGTTTTGCGGATGCTCAACAATTTACGGCTGATCTATATGCATCAGCAGCGTTGGCAAGCGGCGAAAACGGTTTTGGCACATCTTGAGGTTATTCGGCCGAATTTTCCCGACATCCAGCGCGACCGTGGCCTGATCGCCTTCGCCGCCAAAGATTACGCCACTGCCTCCCAACATCTTGACCGCTATCTGGGTCAAAACCCCAACGCATCAGATGCCCCGATGCTTAAAAAGACGGTTGGCAGCGCGATTGCAAAATGGGCGAAGCGAAATTGAGGGAATAAAGGGGTGTCTGGAGAGATTTCGTCTACAGGAAAAGTTGAAGCAAATAATAGGCGAGTGCGGTTGTCCAGATGATGCTGTCAATACGGTCAAGCGCCCCGCCATGTCCGGGAAACAGCACGCCTGAATCTTTGACCTGTGCATCGCGTTTGAACATTGAGACACACAGATCGCCTACCGTGCCAAGCACCGTCACAAACAGTGAAACGCCCAACACTTGTCCAATCGGTAGTCCAAAAATAAGCGTTCCGACAATCCAGCCAAACAGCAGTCCAAATAGAATACCGCCGACATATCCTTCAACGCTCTTTTTGGGGCTAAGGCGTGGGGTTAAGGCGTGGCGTCCTATCCATTTTGTTAGAAAGCTGCCAACCATGTAAGCACCTGTATCGGCCGACCAAGTGGTCATGATAACCAGCATTGTCCACTGCCAAGCGGCCGACCCCGTTGCGGGGGCAAGGTTGCGCATCAAGATGAAATGACTGCCCATCCAGCCTAGAAAGACAACGCCTGTTGTGGTGGCGAACCATTCGGCCGAAATTGGCCCCTTTTCACCACGCTCGTAACGCCACAAGGCAAAACACAACGCGGCAAACAAACTCACAATGAATGCAGCAGACAAGCCATCGCTGCCGCCAAAGATGGTTGCCAGCACCTGCACCGCAATCAGCACAAGCAGCAGTTCACGCTGGACGTGAACATTCATTTCGGCCGCAATCTTAGCGTACTCCGTCCCACCGATGAGCAATATAACCATCACGGGAACAAAAAAAGGCCAGCCGCCCATGTAGAGCAGCCAGACGGCAAGCGACCCCATGGTCGCGGTCACCATTGCGCGTTGTGCAAACATAAACCCTATGCTTTTGTGGCAGAAATTTGAGCGTCTGTCATGCCGAACCGACGGTTGCGTTGCGAGTAATCAACCAGCGCATCGTAAAGCGCATCCCCGTCAAAATCAGGCCAGTAGGTCGGCGTCGGATAAAATTCCGCGTAAGCTGCCTGCCAAATTAAAAAGTTACTAATCCGCAGTTCGCCACTCGTCCGAATTACGAGGTCGGGGTCTGGCAAGCCACGTGTAAATAAATAAGAGTTAAACAGCGTCTCGTCTAGGCTGTCTGGTTCGATGCCATCTTGCAGCATCGCCCGCACAGCGCTCAAAATCTCCGCACGACCGCCATAGTTGAACGCCACGTTGAGAATGAGGCGCGTATTATCTTTGGTCAGTTCAACGGCCTCACGAACCTTACGGCTGAGCGAGGGATCAACCCCTTCTAGTTCGCCAATATGATGGATGCAAACCCCTTGGCGATGCAGTGTGTGAACCTCTTGACTCAGCACACGTGCAAAAATCTTCATCAAAGCGCGGACTTCCGCTTTCGGCCGATCCCAGTTCTCAGTCGAAAAGGCGTAAATGGTCAGAATTTTCACCCCATACTCAACAGACGCATTAATGACGCGACGCAAATTCTCGGAGCCTGCGCGATGCCCTGCGGCACGCGGCAGCCCGCGCTGCTTTGCCCAACGCCCGTTGCCATCCATAATGATAGCAACATGTTCTGGAACGCTAATCGCTGTCACATCATGTGTTTCTGTTTTGACCATTACTGACATAAGTTTAAACCTAACAAATTAACAATGGGTGCATTTTGTTCAAAATCAAACACCCATTTTCAACTGATTGACAATTGTGTTTGTCACCCGCTAACGATAAGGGGGCGGTGGTACATCTTTCTGACGAAGATCACACTTCCATGATCTCTTCTTCTTTCGTTTTGCTCATCGTGTCGATTTTCTTTACAAATGCATTGGTTGTATCTTGTAGATTTTCTTCTGCTCTTGTAAGTTCGTCCTCGGTGATCATCTTTTCCTTTTCCATATCTTTCAGATCACCACGAACATCTCGACGGACGTTGCGCACGGCAACTTTGGCCTCTTCTGAACGCTTGCGCAGCATGCGAACTAAATCACGACGACGCTGCTGCGTCAGGCGCGGCATGTTCAGTCGGATCAGCTTGCCGTCATTATTCGGCATCAAGCCAAGATTCGCTTTGATAATTGCGCGTTCAATTGCGGAAAGGGAGTTCACGTCAAACGGCCGAACGGCAAGTTGCTGAGGCTCTGGAACAGAGACGACCGCCATCTGTTTCAAGCTCATCTCAACGCCATACATCTCAACAATAACCTTGTCGAGCAAGCGTGTTGACGCACGTCCCGTTCGATAACCAGCCATATCTTCATCAAACGAGCGAATCGCGCCTTCCATGCGAGAATGGGCATCATCTAGAAATTCATCTACCATCTTTCTTGCTCCTTGCTACTGAACCGTTCAGACGTTTGTGCTCTTGAATCGTGTACAAACGAAGTTTAATCTAACCGCAGACGCACAAACGCGCAAAAAACTTGGTTGCCCAGAGGCAATATGTTTCTAAATCTTAGCGCCTGCGCCAACTTGGCGATGCATTCCTACGGTTCAACTCATACCGCCATTTCAGTAGGCATATTGCCAACCATTGTACCGATACTTTCCCCGCACACAAAGCGAGCTACGTTTCCGGGCTTCAGGAGGTTCAAAACAGCGATAGGCAGCGTGTTTTCCTTGCACAATGCAAACGCGGTGCTGTCCATCACCCGCAGGTTTTTGGACATCGCTTCATCATAATTCAAATTGCGGTATAGCTTTGCGTCTGGGTTTTTGACAGGGTCGGCATCGAAAATACCTTCGACCTTCGTTGCCTTGATTAAAATCTCGGCCCCAATCTCCATCGCTCGTAAAGCGCCTGCCGTGTCGGTTGTAAAGTATGGGTTGCCAGAACCGCCGCCCAAAATCACAACACGCCCTTTCTCCATGTGGCGAATCGCGCGTAGACGAATGTAAGGTTCGGCGACTGAACTCATGTCGATTGCCGTTTGCACCCGTGACTCCACGCCAGACCGACGCAATGCGTCCTGAAGTGCTAAGGCATTCATCACTGTAGCAATCATGCCCATGTGGTCAGCGGTTGAACGCTCCATACCGCGTGCCATCTCGGCCGCACCGCGCCACAGGTTCCCAGCGCCGATGACAACGGCAACCTGTGCGCCTAGCTCATGGACTGACTTGACTGTTTCGGCTAATAAGGTTGCACGATCTGGGTCAATTCCAAATCCTTGAGGTCCGGCTAAAGCTTCTCCGCTTAATTTGAGTAGAACTCGCTGATAACGTAGTTTCGTCATTAAATTCCCTAACGGCCGCTGACAGATTTAGAAAAATGTGTCAACAACGCCAAAACATTAACAGATTTAACCAATTAAATGCAAACACTCAGGTGCGTTTTGCGAAAGAAATAAAGCGACTAGTGTTATGTTATGCATGAAACGATGACTATCGTTTTAGCCCGTAAGCGCCCCATTGCTTTCGTACGGGAGTCATCACTTTCAGCCACTAGCTAAAAAAAAGAGCGAGTCAATGACTCGCTCTGAAAGTTAAGCGCCTAATTCGTATCGAATAAAGCGTCGTACTACGATATTTTCGCCTATCGCGGCGATGGCATCGGTGACTAGCTCTCCGATTGTCTTTTTATCGTCTTTAACAAACGCTTGCTCTAGCAAGCAGTGCTCGCTGTAGAATTTCTTCATGCGTCCTTCAACGATTTTCTCGACAATCCTTGCTGGCTTACCCTGAGCCAACGCTTGGTTGGTCAAAATTTCACGTTCTTTGTCCATGTCTTCCGATGGCACATCGTCTTTAGACAGATAACGTGGGTTCATTGCGGCAACTTGAAGCGCGATGCTGTGAGCAAGCTGTTGGAATTGCTCGTTGCGGGCGACAAAGTCGGTTTCGCAATTAACTTCTACCATGACGCCAACGCGATCTTGGTGCAAGTATTGTTGGATAATGCCTTCATTGGCTTCACGAGACGCACGTTTTGCTGCGCGGGCAAGTCCTTTTTCACGCAACAGTTTAACTGCTGCTTCCATGTTGCCTTCGCTAGCTTCTAATGCTTTCTTTGCATCTAAAATCCCTGCGCCAGTTGCTCCGCGCAGTTCTTTAACCATTGCTGCTGAAATTTTCATTGTTACTCCTAAAATTGGAGGATTCGCAACGGTGAGGGTCAATTTCGGCCGAAATTAACCCCACCATCCGTTTCATATCTTATTCGCTGCTAGAGAGGTTTGCTAACGTAGATGCACCCAGCAATTTCTCATCGCTTGCATCATGCAGGTCAAGCTCGCCTTCAGCATATTTGTAGTTATCAATGTCAGAGACAGCTTCATCGACTACGTCTTTACGCATGTTCGCACCTTCAATCGCTGCGTCAGCCATTTTGCCGACAATCAACTTGATTGCGCGAATCGCATCATCATTCGCAGGAATGATGTGCTCGATTGTGTCTGGATTACAGTTGGTATCAACCATCGCTGCAATCGGAATGTTTGATGTATTCGCTTCTTTTACAGCGGTTGCTTCGTTCACAATGTCAACGACAAACAGCATGTTTGGAAGTTCTTTCAAGGTGCGGATACCGCCAAGACGCAAGTTGAGGCGCGTGATTTCACGTTCAACCATCAACAATTCTTTCTTTTTCAAGCCGTCAAATTCACCGTTGTCACGGCGTTTTTCGAGCGTGAGAAGATGGTCGATACGTCCTTTGATCGTTTCCCAGTTGGTCAGCGTGCCGCCGAGCCAACGTTCGGTCACGTATGGCATGCCTGCGCGAGACGCTTCTTGTGCCACGATCTCTTGTGCTTGGCGTTTTGTGCCAACGAAGAGAACAGTACCGCCGCCAGCCACAATGTCACGCACAAGCGCGTAAACGTCATGGATGATGACAATTGTTTGTTGCAGATCAAGGATGTGAATGCCGTTTCGTTCCGTAAAGATGTATGGCTTCATCTTCGGGTGCCAACGACGAGTGCGGTGTCCAAAATGTACGCCTGTTTCTAACAGGGCTTTCATACTTACAACGGCCATGTGTATGCTCCTATAGATAATGCTGGGGTTGTGACCCAGCCGACCATATCCTTCACCCAAACTCAAGTCCTTTTCGGCCGATTTCCGCGCATATCTCACGCGCATCTATCGCAAATAACCCAATAGGCTCTCTTGATTTTGTCAGGATATGTGATTGATAATTGACCACAGTGGGCTGCTTATAGTGAATAAGCTGGAGGAGTATAACCGATCTTAGCAATTCATGGCAAGCAGTTTCCCGAATTGATCGAGATGACTATACTTCAAGATATGCGCGTGCTTACTCAAAATAATTGGCCCAAACTGATCTTGTTTTTCGCAATCTTGCTGCTTGTGGCCTGTAATGAGGCGACGCCGACCGAAACAGACGGCGCAGGCGCGGAAATAGCAATTGCAATCCCAACTGCGCCCCCTGCTGTCGAGCGTGGAGAAACAGAGCAACTAAGCTCCCCCATTGCAGAAGCGACCCCTGTCAAATTTACCCTTCGCATTTGGATGACGGTCGATGTCAATACGCTTCCGACAACCGCTGGCGGCGATGTCTTGGCCTCACAGCTACAGATGTTTGATGATAACCACCCTGATGTCGAACTAGATGTACAGGTCAAAGGCGTTGTCGAACAGGGCGGATCGCTCAGTTATCTACGCGCTGGGCAGGAGATTGCACCCAAGGCGCTGCCCGATGTGATTATCTTGCCATCAAGCGAGCTAATGGCCGCTTATGAGGACGGG